>NZ_JBHXQN010000006.1:23681-262281 GCF_042717785.1 Streptomyces sp. NPDC058619 | reverse complement strand
GGGGGGTCGCCCCCCCCGCCCCCCCCGCCCCCCGGTGGGGGCGGGGCGGGGCGTTTCCAACCCCCCCCCCCCCCCCCCGGGGCCCCCGGGGGGGGGGCGGGGGGGGCCGCCGCGGCGCGGCCCCCCCGCCCCGGTCAGCACACGTTGGGGTGCGCGATGTCCAGGACCAGCCGCTCGGGCGAGTGCAGGACGGTGGTGGAGTAGGCGGGCCTGGTGTCGAAGGCGGCGCCGAAGGTCACGTACCCCTCGTAGTCGCCGGTCAGGGCGATGCCCTTGAGCTTGCTGAGGTAGATCTTCTGAAGGCGCGGGCCCTGGTAGACGTTCTGCCCCGCGTCGTCGTGACCGGCGGCGGGGTTCAGGCGGACTTCCAGGAAGAACTTCCCGGCAAGCGGGACGGGCTTGCCCGAGCCGTCGTAGTACAGCTTCGGCACGGGCGTGACGGTGACCCCGGGGACGTACCCCTGGAGGTCGATGACGAGCCGGTCGTACGTGCAGTGACCGCCCCAGCGGGCGTTGACGACGAGCGGGGTCTGGGTGCGGGCGCCGGCCTGGGCGGCCGAGGCCGGTGCGGCGAGGGCGAGGCCGGCGGTGAGCAGGGCGCCGGTGGCCAGGGCCACGAGCTGTCGGCGGCGCCGCCGAAGGGACGGCAGGCGGTGAGACGGACGTGGGCGCGGATGGTTCGTGACGTCGTTCATGACGTCCCCCGATTCTCCGGAGGCGGGGACTGTGCTGTCACCGCTAAGGACACGAACGGGACGGCGGCGGTTCCCCGGGCCGGGCGTCAGCCGGGGAGCAGCGCGTCCAGCTCCGCGTCGAGGTCGTAGTGCCGGTGCTCCAGGCCGCGCGGGACCAGCTGGGTCAGGCGGCGGCACAGCCCGCGCACGTCCTTGGCGCGGGCGGAGAACACGCAGCTCTTCTCGCCGTTGCTGAAGGCCAGGAAGACCCGCGGCTCGGTGCCCTTCCAGCGCGGCCACACCTGTATGTCCCCCTCGCCGGTGGCGCAGGACTCCCCGTCGAGCAGCAGGTCGCGGGCGAACACCCAGCGCGCCAGGTGGGCGCCTGCGCCCTGGAGGTCCACGGCCACCTCGTACGGCCGGTCGGAACGGTACGTGAAGGCCCCGTGCACCGGGAGGGACACGGGCGAGGCCTCCAGCCGGAGCGGAAGGACGCGCTGTTCGGTGGTGGCCATGGGGCGCCCTTCTCTGTCGGCACGGGGATTTCGCACCCCTTCGCAAACTAGCCCACGGCCCGCCCGCCGCCCCGTGCCGAAGGTCCCGTCCTACAGGGCCGCTGGACCCGACTTCCCGCCGGGCGCCCGGGCCCCGTACGGCCGCGCCCGGGCGCGCGGGACTTCGTACGGGAGGACGGGCCACCGGTCCCGGCGGACGGTGATCAGCACTCGATGACGTTGACCGCCAGGCCGCCGCGGGCCGTTTCCTTGTACTTGACCTTCATGTCCGCGCCCGTCTCCTTCATGGTCTTGATGACCTTGTCGAGGGAGACCTTGTGCGTGCCGTCGCCGCGCATCGCCATCCTGGCCGCCGTGACCGCCTTGACCGCCGCCATGCCGTTGCGCTCGATGCACGGGATCTGCACCAGGCCGCCGACCGGGTCGCAGGTCAGGCCCAGGTTGTGCTCCATGCCGATCTCGGCCGCGTTCTCCACCTGCTCCGGGGTGCCGCCCATGACCTCGGCCAGGGCGCCCGCCGCCATCGAGCAGGCCGAGCCGACCTCGCCCTGGCAGCCGACCTCGGCGCCGGAGATCGAGGCGTTCTCCTTGAACAGCATGCCGATCGCGCCCGCCGCGAGGAGGAAGCGGACCACGCCGTCCTCGTCCGCGCCCGGCACGAAGTTCATGTAGTAGTGCAGGACCGCCGGCAGGACGCCGGCCGCGCCGTTGGTCGGGGCCGTCACGACCCGGCCGCCCGCCGCGTTCTCCTCGTTGACCGCCATCGCGTAGATCGTCGCCCACTCGCTGCGGTGCAGCATCGGGTCGCCCTCGGTGCGCAGCTGGCGCGCGGTGGAGGCGGCGCGGCGCTTGACGCGCAGGCCGCCCGGGAGGATGCCCTCGCGGGACATGCCGCGCGCGACGCAGGACTGCATGACGCGCCAGATCTCCAGGAGGCCCTCGCGGATCTCGTCCTCGGTGCGCCAGGCCTTCTCGTTCTCCAGCATCAGCGACGAGATCGACAGGCCGGTCTCGTTCGCCAGGCGGAGCATCTCGTCGCCGGAGCGGAAGGGGTACTTCAGCACCGTGTCGTCGAGCTTGATCCGGTCCTCGCCGACCGCGTCCTCGTCCACGACGAAGCCGCCGCCGACCGAGTAGTACGTCTTCTCCAGCAGCGGGGTGCCGGCGGTGTCGTACGCGAAGAGGGTCATGCCGTTCGCGTGGTACGGCAGCGAGCGCCGCCGGTGCAGGATCAGCTGGTTCGGCTCGTCGAAGGCGATCTCGTGGGCATCGCCTATCTCCGCGCCGAGCAGCCGCAGCCGCCCCGACTGCCGGATCCGCTCGACCTCCGCGTCGGCCGTCTCCACGTTCACGGTGCGGGGGGACTGCCCCTCCAGGCCCAGGAGCACCGCCTTGGGGGTGCCGTGGCCGTGGCCGGTCGCGCCGAGCGAGCCGAACAGCTCGGCGCGCACGGACGCGGTCTGGGCGAGGACGCCGTCCTTCTTGAGCCGGGTCACGAACATGCGGGCCGCCCGCATGGGGCCGACCGTGTGGGAGGAGGACGGGCCGATGCCGATGGAGAAGAGGTCGAATACGGAGATGGCCACTGGCGGACTCCCTTGTCTGCTCGTGGGGTGGGAGGGGGCAGGAGAAGTGCGATTGGGCGGATTTTGTCCGGCAGACGAGCGTAACGCGTGCACATGAACGATTCGTCTGCCGGACCGGCCCGGGGTGTGGCCGTCAGGCGTGGCCTGTCAGGCATGGGCCGTCAGGCGTGGGCCGGCTCACGCTCCCGTACGGCGTTCTCCGGGGTCGCGGTCCCGGAGGCGTCCAGCACCGGGTCCGGCCCCGGCAGGCCCGCGCGGTGGGCCGCGACGCCCGCCCGTACGGACCGGGCGTACGGGCCCGGCGTCAGGCGGCCAACGGGGCCAGCGCCGCGATCGGGACGGCCGGCGGGGGCAGGGCGGTGACGGTGCCGGGGTCTGGCCACCGCGACCAGTACAGGGCGCCGGCGCGGAGGACGAAGGGCGGCGGGCAGAGGAACCACGCCGCCCGAAGGCGGAACGGGCGGGGCAGGTCGGGCCGCATCCGCCCGGGGCTTTGGTCATGAGAAGGGCCCGGTCCTGTGCACAGGCCAGCACAGGCAGGACCGGGCCCTTCCGGATCACTCCCGGGCGCTTCTAGAGCGACGGGTACAGCGGGAACTTCGCGGCGAGCGCGGAGACGCGCGCCTTCAGGTCCTCGCTGTCGTACGCCGGCTTCAGCGCGGACGCGATGATCTCGGCGACCTCGGTGAAGGCCTCGGCGTCGAAACCGCGCGTGGCCAGGGCCGGGGTGCCGATCCGCAGGCCCGAGGTGACCATCGGCGGCCGCGGGTCGTTCGGGATGGCGTTCCGGTTGACCGTGATGCCGATCTCGTGGAGCCGGTCCTCGGCCTGCTGGCCGTCCAGCTCGGAGTTGCGCAGGTCGACCAGGACCAGGTGGACGTCCGTACCGCCGGAGAGGACGGACACGCCGACCTCGGTGACGTCGGGCTGCACCAGGCGCTCGGCGATGATCTTCGCGCCCTCCAGGGTGCGGACCTGGCGCTCCTTGAAGCCCTCCGAGGCCGCGATCTTGAAGGAGACGGCCTTGGCCGCGATCACGTGCTCCAGCGGGCCGCCCTGCTGGCCCGGGAAGACCGCGGAGTTGATCTTCTTGGCCAGCTCCTGCGTCGACAGGATGACGCCGCCGCGCGGACCGCCCAGGGTCTTGTGCGTGGTGGTGGTCACGACGTGGGCGTGCGGCACCGGGTTCGGGTGCAGACCCGCGGCGACCAGGCCCGCGAAGTGCGCCATGTCGACCATGAGGTACGCGCCGACCTCGTCCGCGATGCGGCGGAAGGCGGCGAAGTCGAGCTGGCGCGGGTAGGCGGACCAGCCCGCGACGATCAGCTGCGGCTTGGACTCCTTGGCGAGGCGCTCGACCTCGGCCATGTCCACGTGGCCGGTCTCGTCGACGTGGTACGGGACCACGTTGTAGAGCTTGCCGGAGAAGTTGATCTTCATGCCGTGGGTCAGGTGACCGCCGTGGGCCAGGTTCAGGCCCATGATCGTGTCGCCCGGCTTGATCAGCGCGAACATCGCGGCGGCGTTCGCCTGCGCACCGGAGTGCGGCTGGACGTTCGCGGCCTCGGCGCCGAACAGCGCCTTGATGCGGTCGATCGCGATCTGCTCGACCACGTCGACGTGCTCGCAGCCGCCGTAGTAGCGGCGGCCCGGGTAGCCCTCGGCGTACTTGTTGGTCAGGACCGAGCCCTGGGCCTCCATGACGGCGACCGGAGCGAAGTTCTCCGACGCGATCATTTCCAGGGTCGACTGCTGGCGTACGAGCTCGGCGTCGACGGCGGCGGCGACGTCCGGGTCGAGCTCGTGGAGCGGGGTGTTCAGCACAGACATCAAGATCCCCTGGGGTGTCAGTTGTCGGAGTGGGTGAGCGCGGCGTACTCCTCGGCGGAGAGCAGGTCGCCCGGCTCCTCCGCGACGCGCACCTTGAACAGCCAGCCGCCCTCGAACGGGGCCGTGTTCACGAGCGCCGGGTCGTCCACGACGTCCTGGTTGGACTCGACGATCTCACCGGTGACGGGGGAGTACAGGTCGCTGACCGACTTGGTCGACTCCAGCTCGCCACAGGTCTCGCCCGCGGTCACCGTGTCGCCCACCTCGGGAAGCTGGGCGTAGACGACGTCACCGAGCGCGTTGGCCGCGAACTCCGTGATGCCGACCGTCGAGACGCCGTCCTCGGCGACCGACAGCCACTCGTGCTCCTTGCTGTAACGCAGCTGCTGGGGGTTGCTCATGGCCTGATTCTCCTGGATGCGGGGGAGTGGGAACGAACAGCGGTCTCGGCTACCGAGACAGGACCGTACGGCTGCCCGTACGGCTGAGGCCTACGACAGGGTTACTTCTGCCGCTTGTAGAACGGCAGGGCCACGACCTCGTACGGCTCATGCGTACCGCGAATGTCGACGCCGACGCCGGAGGTGCCGGGCGCGGCGTGCGCCGCGTCCACGTACGCCATCGCGATCGGCTTGCCCAGCGTCGGGGACGGGGCGCCCGAGGTGACCTCGCCGATGACCTCGCCGCCGGCGACGACCGGGAAACCGGCGCGCGGGACGCGGCGGCCCTCGGCGATCAGGCCGACCAGCTTGCGCGGCGGGTTCGAGGCGGCGCGCTCGGCGGCGGCCTCCAGCGCGGCGCGGCCGACGAAGTCCCCCTCCTTCTCGAACTTCACGACCCGGCCCAGACCCGCGTCGAACGGGGTGAGGGAGGTCGTCAGCTCGTGCCCGTACAGCGGCATGCCCGCCTCCAGGCGCAGTGTGTCGCGGCAGGACAGGCCGGCCGGGACCAGGCCGACGCCCTCGCCGGCCTTCGTCAGGGCCTGCCACAGCTCCACGGCGTGCTCGGGGGAGACGAACAGCTCGAAGCCGTCCTCGCCGGTGTAGCCGGTACGGGCGATCAGCGCGGGCACGCCCGCGACGGTGCCCGGCAGGCCGGCGTAGTACTTCAGCCCGTCCAGGTCGGCGTCGGTCAGGGACTTCAGGATGCCGGGGGACTCCGGGCCCTGGACGGCGAGCAGCGCGTACGCGTCGCGGTCGTCGCGGACCTCGGCGTCGAAGCCGGCGGCGCGCTCGGTGATCGCGTCCAGGACGACCTGGGCGTTGGAGGCGTTGGCGACGACCATGAACTCGGTCTCGCCCAGCCGGTAGACGATCAGGTCGTCGACGATGCCGCCGTCCGCCTGGCAGATGTGCGTGTAGCGGGCGCGGCCGACGCCGACGGTGGAGATGTTGCCGACCAGCGCGTAGTCGAGGACCTTGACGGCCTCCGGGCCGGTCAGGGTGATCTCGCCCATGTGGGACAGGTCGAAGAGACCGGCCCTGGTGCGTACGGCGTTGTGTTCGTCGCGCTCGCTCGCGTACCGCAGCGGCATGTCCCAGCCCGCGAAATCGGTCATGGTCGCACCGAGGGAACGGTGCAGCGCATCGAGGGCGGTCAGACGGGGGGCAGAGCTCATGGGTGTGACTCCCGGGTCCCAGGGCATCGACATGACATGACGAGGACGTTCCTCCCCATCTGTCATCGGAACCTGAGAGGTTCGCCGAGAGTTCCCCCGATCTTCCGATCCGGCGGGATTCCCGACTTGCACCTTGGGTGGAGCGCGCACCCCGGCCTCACGGGCGGCGGCACGGCTCGCTTTTCAGATCTGCCTCATCCACGCGGTACGGGGCCTGAGAGATTCAAGGGAGGTTCTTGCTCCTTCGGCGCCCGCGCACGGCCTTGCGGCGTGCCGGGACTCTCCCGCGCGGATTCAAGCGGCCGGTATGCAGTTGGTCCAGATGGCGCACATCATTGCACGCCGTGCGCGTGATCGGGCGGGCGGGCCCGAAAGACCACGGCGTTCGCGGAGGTCCGGACCGGAACCGGCGATCCCGGATCACCGTCTCTTTACACTCAGTGGGCAAGGGTCCTTGCGACCCGATTCGGGGGAGGCGATCACTGTGCGGAGATTCGGAGTAGTGGCGACGACGACGGGAACCGTGGACGCGGTGCCGGAGCAGCGCGGCCCGCGCGTCCGCCGGGCGGCGGACGCGGCGGGCCCCGGCGCCGTACGGGACCTGCGCGGCCCGGCGGTGCGCGGGCCCCAGCGGCTCGGCTTCGCGGCCGGGGACATCGTCGTCGTGTCCGGGCTGCCCGGCGGCGGCAAGAGCACGCTGATCAAGCGGGCGGCCGCCGAGGGCGGGTCCGTCGACTCCCAGGACACCCGCGAGCGCTGGGAGCGCCGGATGCCGGCGTTCCTCCCGTACGGCGCCTACCGGCCGCTGGTCCGCGCCGCCCACTACTGGGGGCTGTGGCGCGTCCTGCGCTCCGGCGCCTCGGTGGTCGTCCACGACTGCGGCACCCAGAGCTGGGTGCGCGGCCTGCTCGCGGCGGCCGCCCGCCGCCGGGGCCGCGAGCTGCACCTGCTGTTCCTGGACAGCAGCCCCGAGGAGGCCCTCTCGGGGCAGGCGGCGCGCGGACGGCGCGTGTCGGCCTACGCCTTCTCCCGGCACCGGGGCGCGGTGGCGCGCCTGCTGCGCGACGCGGAGGCCGGCCACCCGCCGGCGGGCTGCGCCTCGGTGACGCTCCTGGACCGCCGCTCGGCCGCGGCGGTGACGCGGATCGCGTTCCACGGCTGAGCCGGGCCCCGGACCCCCGCTGCCCGGGGCGGGACGCCGGGACCCCGCGCGGCCCGGGCCCCGGCAGCGGATAGCCTCGGCACCGGACGCGGTGGGACCACACGGAGGCAGGGGAACATGCAGGGCAGCGGCTGGCCGGAGAACGAACTGGAGCAGGTGCTCGGAGCGGCGCTGGGGCAGCCCGACGCGGGGGCGCGGATCCTCGAGGTGCTCGGGCGCAGCCGGGTGTGGGTGCCGCTGCCCGCCAGCGGGGCCCCCGACGCGGCGAGCCTGTCCCTGCCGACCATGGACATCGCCGGGGCGGCCTACGTCCCCGTCTACAGCTCCGAGGCGCAGTTCCGCTACTGCGCCGGCCCCGCCATGGACTTCGCCGTCGCCCCCGCCGTCGAGTTCGCCCGCGGCCTGCCCCCGCAGCTCGGCATCGCCGTGAACCCCGAGGGCGCCGTCGGCGTACCCCTGCCCCCGCCCGCCGTCGCGGAGCTGTGCCGCATCGGACGCAGCCCCCTCGACGGACCCGCGTCCGGCGGCCGCGTCCGGCTGTTCGAGCCCGACTGGCAGGACGACCCGGTGGACTTCCTGGCCGCCGCCACGGAGGAGTTCCGGGCGACCGGCGCGGTCACCGCCGCGTACCGCTGCCTCGCCAGCGTCGAGGGCGGGGAGCCGCAGCTGTTCATCGGCGTCCGGCTGGCGGGATGGGACCCCGGGACGCAGAACGCCCCGATGGAGGCCCTCGGCCGGGCCCTGACCCGCGTCCCGCCTCCGTGGCCGGTGCAGTTGATCCTCCTGGACGCCGCCGAGGACCCGGTCACGGACTGGATTCGTGAGCGCGTACGCCCCTTCTACCTCCCGTAGGGCCGCTTAAGGTGGTCACACTTGCGGCCGCACGCGCGGCCCGGGTACGCGTGGACGACGGGCGGACGAAGAGGGGTACCGGGTGAGTGCGTCAGGCACGGCCGCGGCCGGGCAGGTCGAGCACATGCTGCGCCAGGTGACTCCCGGGCGCTATGAGAGCTACGAGTCACTGCTGCACGCCCTCGCCGAGGGCCGGCTGTGGATGCTGCTGTGGCAGGGGCAGCCGGGGTCCCCGGACGCCCAGTACGGCGGCATGGAGGTGGAGGGCCTCGGCTACGCGCCGTGCGTGACCTCCCCGCAGGAGCTGGCCGCCAGCGGCTGGAACCGGGGCTACGAGGTCGTCACGGGCCGGGACATCGCCCGCGCCCTGTACCCGGACCGCTGGGGGCTGTGGCTCAACCCGCACGCCGCGGGCGGCGGACTCGGCGTGCCCTGGGCGGACCTGCGCCGGATCGCCACGGGCCTGGACCGGATGCCGGCCGGACCGCTGCGGCTGTCGGAGCCCGCCATCGAGCTCCCGCAGTTCTACGGGCTGCTGACCCGGCACGCCCACCGGACGCCCGCCGTCCGGTCGCTGCGCCGCGCGTGGGTGCAGCCCGCGCTGGGGTCGCCGTACCTCGCGGTCGGGCTCGACCTGTACGACGCCTCCGCGCCCGCGCTGGAATCCGTACGGGAGATGATGCGCCAGTCGGTGGGCGTGGTCCCCGAGGGCGTCCCGGTGTGCACCGTCGCGCTGGCCGACGAACACGACCCGGTGGCGATGTGGCTGCGGGCGCAGACCCGGCCGTTCTACGACCGAGAGGGACAGGGCCCCGCGTACTGAGGTCCGGTGCACCGGAGTCCGCCGTACCGACCGCACCCCGGGCACGTCCCGAGAGATCCGCATACTGAGACATCCGTCTCGAAGGCCGCACCGGAATCCGCCGGTGCGGCCTTCCGTATATCCCGTCGAATCCGCCCAAGAAGGCTGCCCTAAGTGGCAGTTGGCCCGGATGTCCGTTCCGCGCCTAACGGGCGGTCTTTCACCGCTGACCAGCCCGCGCGGTTCGGATAACGGAAGGTGTAGGCGCAGATCACGGTTGCGCATCACATCCCCGGCAGGTCTGGCGGGCGGCTCAGACGCCGTTGAAGACTCCCCCCACCGAAGGCCGGTCGATCCAGCAAGCACCAGCTCTTCACGTGCACTTCAGGCGCATTTCGTGCCGATCGCACCATCAGCGACGCCGATAGAACCAAGCCGCCACAGCGGCGGGCATGGGCCGGCCACCGTCGGCCGAGAGGGGTCCCCACCACGATGACGGCACCACTGCACGACACCAGCGCGGCCGGGCCCGCGGCCGTGGCCGCCCCCGACGTCCCGCAGAAGGCGATCGAGGGGCGCTCTCCGTGGAAGATCGCGTGGATCCGCCTCAGGCGTGACAAGGTCGCCCTGGCCGGCGGTGTCGTCGTGCTCCTGCTGATCCTCGTCGCACTCTTCGCGCCGCTGATCGTCAAGCTCCTCGGGCACCCGCCGGAGGAGCTGCACGAGGACATGCTGGACCCGCTGCTCGGTCTGCCGGCCGGCGACTGGGGCGGCATGAGCGGGGACTTCCTGCTGGGCGTCGAGCCGGTCAACGGCCGCGACGTCTTCAGCCGGATCGTCTACGGCGCCAGGATCTCGCTGCTGGTGGCCTTCCTGTCCGCCTTCGTGGCGGTCGGGCTGGGCACCTTCTTCGGCATCATCGCGGGCTACTTCGGCGGCTGGGTCGACGCGGCCATCAGCCGCGTCATGGACCTGCTGCTGGCCTTCCCGCAGCTGCTGTTCATCATCGCGCTGATCTCCGTCATCCCCAGCAAGCTCTGGGGCTTCGAGGGGTCGGGCCTGCGCATCGCCGTGCTGGTGCTGGTCATCGGCTTCTTCGGCTGGCCGTACATCGGCCGCATCGTCCGCGGGCAGACCCTGTCGCTGCGCGAACGGGAGTACGTCGAAGCCGCGCGCAGTCTCGGCGCGGGCCGCATGTACATCCTCTTCCGCGAACTGCTTCCGAACCTGGTGGCGCCCATCACCGTCTACTCGACGCTGATGATCCCCACCAACGTGCTGACCGAGGCGGCCCTCAGCTTCCTCGGAGTCGGCGTCAAGCCGCCCACGCCGTCCTGGGGAGAAACCCTCTCCACGGCCGTGCGGACCTACGAGGACGATCCGCTCTTCATGATCTTCCCCGGTGTGGCGATCTTCATCACCGTGCTGGCCTTCAACCTCTTCGGCGACGGCGTCCGCGACGCCCTCGACCCGAAGGGCTCCCGCTAGCCACCGCAGGGCAAACCAGGAACCGGCTTCGAGCCGTACGTACACCGGAACTACAACGGAGGGTTGCGAGCATCGTGACTACCCATCGCACGTCGAAGCGCAGGCTTGCCACCGGCACGGCCGTCGTGCTCGCGGTCATGCTGACCGCGACCGCCTGTGGCGGCAACGACAAGACGGACGACAAGTCCGCCGGCGGCGCCGGCTTCAACGCGGGCATAGGCAAGATCGCCAACGCGTCGGACAAGAAGGGCGGCGAGCTCAAGTTCGTCGGCACCCAGGAAGCCGACTCGTGGGACCCGCAGCGCGGCTACTACGGCTTCATGTGGGACTTCTCCCGCTACTACGCCCGCCAGCTGGTCAGCTACAAGGCCGCCCCGGGCGACCAGAGCACCGCGCTGGAGCCCGACCTCGCCACCGCCAAGGCCGAGATCAGCGACGGCGGCAAGACCTACAAGTACACCCTCAAGGACAACGTGACCTGGGAGGACGGCACGCCCGTCACCGCCCAGGACGTGAAGTACGGCATCCAGCGCACCTGGGCCCAGGACGTCATCTCCGGCGGCCCGGTCTACCTGATGCAGGTCCTCGACCCGAAGACCGAGTACCCGGGTCCGTACAAGGACACCGCCCCGGACAAGCTCGGCCTCAAGGCGATCGAGACCCCGGACGCGAAGACCATCATCTTCAAGCTCCCCGCGCCCAACGGTGACTTCGAGCAGATGCTGGCCATGCCGGCGGCGAGCCCGGTCAAGCAGGAGAAGGACACCGCGGCCAAGTACGGCCTGAAGCCCTTCTCGAACGGCCCGTACAAGATCGACTCGTACGAGCCCAACAAGAGCATGAAGCTCTCGCGCAACACGAACTACAAGCCCGAGTCGGACACCATCCGCAAGGCGCTCCCGGACTCCATCTCGGTCACGTTCATGGCGAACGCGGACGACATGGACAAGCGTCTGATGAACGGCGAGTTCGACCTCGACATCAACGCGACCGGCATCGGCCAGGCGGCCCGCGCCACCGCGCTGAAGGACCACAAGGGCAACCTGGACAACGGCCAGACCGGCTTCATCCGGTACGCCGTGTTCCCGCAGACCGTCGCGCCGTTCGACAACGTCGAGTGCCGCAAGGCCGTCATCCACGCGGCCGACAAGAAGTCCCTGCAGACCGCCCGCGGCGGCCCGCAGGCCGGTGGCGACATCGCCCCCAACATGCTGCCGCTGGGCATCAAGGGCTCCGACGCCAAGTACGACCCGTACGAGGTCCTGAAGAACGACGGCAAGCCGAACGTCGAGAAGGCCAAGGCCGCCCTCGCCGCCTGCGGCAAGCCGGAAGGCTTCAAGACCACCATCGCGGTCCGCAACAACAAGCCGGTCGAGGTCGCCACGGCCGTCTCCCTGCAGAACGCCCTGAAGCAGGTCGGCATCGAGGCCGACGTCGACCAGTTCGACGGCGCCCAGACCTCCGGCATCATCGGTTCGCCGAAGGTCGTCAAGGAGAAGGGCTACGGCATCATCATCATGGGCTGGGGCGCCGACTTCCCGACCGGTCAGGGCTTCTCCCAGCCGCTGGTCGACGGTCGCTTCATCCTGCAGAGCGGCAACAACAACTTCTCCGAGCTGAACGACCCGGCGATCAACAAGCTGTTCGACGACGCCATCGCCGAGACCAACCCGGACAAGGCCGGCGACATCTACAAGCAGATGAACCAGAAGGTCTCCGAGGCCGCGGTCTACCTGCCCTTCGTCTACGACAAGACGATCACCTGGCGCAGCACCCGGCTGACGAACGCCTACACCTCCGACGCCTACAACGGCCGCTACGACTACGCGTCGCTCGGCGTCGTGAAGTAACCGTCCGTCAGTCCAGTTCCAGTGTTCCAGTGCCACACCCGCTAGGCACGAAGGGCAGGTGATGGCCGCGGTCGCGGCGCGGGGGCGCTCTCCAGAAGAGGGCGCCCCCGGGCAGCGGCCAGGCCGAGCGCAGTGCTTGCATATCTCATCCGGCGGTTCTTCGCCGTCATCGTCATGCTGTTGGTCATCACGCTGGTGACCTTCGGAATCTTCTTCCTCTTCCCGAAGATGATCGGGACGGATCCGGCGCTGTACTTCGTCGGCAAGCAGTCCGACCCCGCCGCCATCGAGGGCATCCGGCAGAAGATGGGTCTCGACGACCCGATCCTCGTCCAGTTCGGCAAGTTCGTCGTCGGGCTGGTGGCGGGTCGCACGTACGCCAACGGCTCCGACGTCACGCACTGCGCCGCGCCCTGCTTCGGATACTCCTTCAAGACCGAGCAGGAGGTCTGGCCGCTGCTGACCGACTGGCTCCCGGTCACCCTCTCGCTCGCCGCCGGCGCCGTCGTGCTCTGGGTCATCGGCGGTGTCGCCACCGGCGTCATCTCCGCCCTCAAGCGCGGTACGGTCCTGGACCGCTCGGCCATGGGCATCGCGCTGGCCGGCGTCTCCCTCCCCATCTACTTCACGGGCATGCTCGCCATCGCCCTCTTCTCCGACCAGCTCGGCTGGTTCGGGCGCCCCGAGGCCACGTTCGCCGACGATCCGGTCAAGTGGTTCAACGGCATGATCCTCCCGTGGGTCTCGCTCGCCTTCCTCTACGCGGCGATGTACGCCCGGCTCACCCGCGCGACGATGCTGGAGGTCCTCAACGAGGACTACATCCGCACCGCTCGCGCCAAGGGGCTGACGGAACCCGTCGTCATCGGGAAGCACGCGATGCGTTCGACGATGACGCCCATCCTGACCGTCCTCGGCCTGGACCTCGGCGCCCTGATGGGCGGCGCGGTGCTGACCGAGTACACGTTCTCGCTGCACGGCCTCGGCTACAGCGCGGTCCGCGCGATCAGCGAGCACGACCTGCCGGTCATCCTGGGCATCACCCTGATCTCCGCCTTCTTCGTCGTCGCGGCGAACCTCATCGTTGACCTCATGTACGCGGTGATCGACCCCCGAGTGAGGCTGTCATGACCGATCTGACCAAGACCGGAGTCCTCAACCAGCCCGTCGGCGGGACGGCGCCCCCCACCGCCTTCCTGGAGGTCCGCGACCTCAAGGTGCACTTCCCGACCGAGGACGGCCTGGTCAAGTCGGTCGACGGGCTCTCCTTCACGCTGGAGAAGGGCAAGACCCTCGGCATCGTGGGCGAGTCCGGCTCCGGCAAGTCGGTCACCTCGCTCGGCATCATGGGCCTGCACCGCGTCGGCCAGTACGGCCGCCAGCGGGCCCGGATCTCCGGCGAGATCTGGCTGAACGGCAAGGAGCTGCTCACCGCCGAGGAGGACGAGGTGCGCAGGCTGCGCGGCCGGGAGATCGCGATGATCTTCCAGGACCCGCTGTCCGCGATGCACCCGTACTTCACCATCGGCAAGCAGATCGCCGAGGCGTACCGCGTCCACAACAAGGTCGACAAGAAGGCCGCCCGCAAGCGCGCCGTCGACCTCCTGGACCGCGTCGGCATCCCCGAGCCGCACAAGCGCGTCGACAGCTACCCGCACGAGTTCTCCGGCGGCATGCGCCAGCGCGCGATGATCGCGATGGCGCTGGTCAACAATCCCGAGCTGCTCATCGCGGACGAGCCGACGACCGCCCTGGACGTCACCGTCCAGGCCCAGATCCTCGACCTGATCCGGGACCTCCAGAAGGAGTTCGGCTCCGCGGTCATCATGATCACGCACGACCTGGGCGTGGTCGCCGAGATGGCCGACGAGCTCCTGGTGATGTACGGCGGCCGCTGCGTCGAGCGGGGCACGGCCGAGAAGGTCTTCTACGAGCCCCGCCACCCCTACACCTGGGGCCTGCTGGGCTCGATGCCGCGCATCGACCGCGAGCAGACCGAGCGCCTCATCCCGGTCAAGGGCTCGCCGCCCAGCCTCATCAACATCCCGAGCGGCTGCGCCTTCAACCCGCGCTGCCCGTACGCCGACGTCCCCGAGGACGACGTGACGCGTACGGTCCGGCCCGAGCTCACGGAGGACGGCACCCGCCACTGGTCCGCCTGCCACATGTCGCACGAGCAGCGGACCCGGATCTGGACCGAAGAGATTGCGCCGAAGCTGTGACCGAGACCCCCGACATGAAGAAGACGGACACGGCCGTCATCCCCAAGCAGGCCACCGGTTCCCCCGAGGTGCTGCTCAAGGTCTCCGGCCTGACCAAGCACTTCCCCATCACCAAGGGGCTGCTGCGGCGCCAGGCCGGGGCCGTCAAGGCCGTGGACGGCATCGACTTCGACGTCCGGCGCGGTGAGACCCTCGGCATCGTCGGCGAGTCCGGCTGCGGCAAGTCCACCATGGGCCGCCTGATCACCCGGCTGCTGGAGCCCACGGGCGGCACCGTCGAGTTCGAGGGCAAGGACATCACGCACCTCGGCGTGGCGGGCATGCGGCCGCTGCGCCGCGACATCCAGATGATCTTCCAGGACCCGTACGGCTCGCTGAACCCCCGGCACACGGTGGGCACCATCGTCAGCGCGCCGTTCAAGCTCCAGAACGTCACGCCCGAGGGCGGGATCAAGCCCGAGGTGCAGCGGCTGCTGTCGCTGGTCGGCCTCAACCCCGAGCACTACAACCGCTACCCGCACGAGTTCTCGGGCGGCCAGCGCCAGCGCATCGGCATCGCCCGGGCCCTGGCGCTCAATCCGAAGCTGGTCGTCGCGGACGAGCCCGTCTCGGCGCTGGACGTGTCCATCCAGGCCCAGGTGGTCAACCTGCTGGACGACCTCCAGCAGGAGCTCGGCCTCACCTACGTGATCATCGCCCACGACCTGTCGGTCATCCGGCACGTGTCGGACCGCATCGCGGTGATGTACCTCGGCAAGATCGTCGAGCTGGCCGACAACAAGGCGCTGTACGGGGCCCCGATGCACCCCTACACCACGGCGCTCATGTCGGCCGTGCCCGTGCCGGACCCGCGCCGGCGCGGCGCCGCGAGCGGCCGCATCCTGCTCAAGGGCGACGTGCCGTCGCCGATCTCGCCGCCGAGCGGGTGCCGCTTCCACACGCGGTGCTGGAAGGCGACGCAGGTCTGCACCACGCAGGAGCCGCCGCTGCTGGAGCTCAAGACGGGACATCAGGTGGCCTGCCACCACCCGGAGAACGCCCCCGACCAGGTGCCGGGCGACCAGCCCCTGCCGGGTGCGGCCGACGCGGTGGCCACGGTTTCGGAGTAGCGGCCGAAAACACGCGCGGGGCCGGAGGACCTCCGGCCCCGCCCGCGTGTGCGGGGCCGCCGCCGAACGGCGGATCCGGGAGCCCCGGGCCGCCCGGGCCGGGGCGTGCGGCGGGCCCGCCGCAGGCGACAATGTCCCGGTGCTCCACGATCTCTTCCCGCCCGGCATCCAGCACGCGCTGGACCTCGCGGGCATCTTCGTCTTCGCCACGGCCGGCGCGCTCCTCGCCGTACGCAAGAACTTCGACGTCTTCGGCATCGCCGTCCTCGCCCTGGTCACGGCCCTCGGCGGCGGCCTCTTCCGCGACCTCGTCATCGGGGCCGTCCCGCCCGCGGCCTTCGGCGAGCTCAGCTTCTTCGTCACGCCGCTGATCGCCGCCGCGCTCGTCTTCTTCCTGCACCCCGAGGTCCAGCGGATCAACCGGGCCATCAACGTCTTCGACGCCGCCGGCCTCGCGCTGTTCTGCGTGACGGGCACCACCAAGGCGTACGAGTACGGACTCGGCCTCACCGCGTCCGCCGCGCTCGGGCTGGCCACGGCCGTCGGCGGGGGAGTCCTGCGCGACGTGCTCGTCAACGAGGTGCCCTCGCTGCTGCGGGACCGTGAGATGTACGCCGTACCGGCCATGGTCGGCGCCTCGATGGTCGCCGTCTTCATCGCCCTCGACACCCTGAACGCGATCACCACGGGCCTGGCGATCGTCACCACCTTCGTCCTGCGGCTGCTCGCCATCCGGTACCACCTGCGGGCGCCGCTGGCGTGGAACCGCCGCTCCTCGGTGGCCGAAGAGCCGTAATAAACATAAGCTACCGCTTAGTAGATCTGCGGTGTACCGTCGTTTCCATGTCACACGCAGCTGCCCAGGCATCCATCGGCGACAGCGAGTTCGACCGCGACACCACCATCACCGCCCGCGCGGGCGAGGCCGGGGTGTACGACGCGGAACTCTCCGCCGGCTGGACGATCATCACCGCCGTCAACGGCGGCTACCTGCTGGCCCTCGTCGGCCGGGCCCTGTCCGCGGCCCTGCCGCACCCGGACCCCTTCACGGTCTCGGCGCACTACCTGACCTCCTCCGCGCCCGGCCCCGCCGTGATCCGCACCCAGGTCGTCCGGATCGGCCGCACCCTGTCCACGGGCCAGGCCTCGCTGTTCCAGTACGACGAGAACGGCGCCGAGGTCGAGCGCATCCGCGTCCTCGCCTCCTACGGCGACCTCTCCGCGCTCCCGGACGACGTGCGGACCACGGCCCGCCCGCCCGCCATGCCCGCGTACGAGGACTGCCTCGGCGCCGAGGCCGGCCCGGCCCCCATCCCCGGCAGCTCCGCCATCGTCGACCGGCTCCGGCTGCGGCTGGACCCGGCCACGGCCGGATGGGCCGTCGGCGCACCCTCCGGCAAGGGTGAGATGCGGGCCTGGTTCGAGCTCGCCGACGGCCGCGACGCCGACCCGCTGTCGATGCTGCTGGCGGTGGACGCCCTGCCGCCCACCTCCTTCGACCTCGGCCTGATCGGCTGGACCCCGACCGTGGAGCTGACCACCCACGTGCGCCGCCGCCCGGCTCCGGGCCCGCTGCGGGTCGCGATCACCACGCGCAACCTGGCCGGCGGCTTCCTGGAGGAGGACGCCGAGGTCTGGGACTCCGCGGACCACCTCGTGGCCCAGTCCCGCCAGCTGGCCCGCGCACCGCGCCAGGCCTGATCCCGGCCGGGCCCGCCCCGACCCGATCCGGCCGGGCCCGACTCGATCCGGCCCGGTCCTGCGTGGCCCGGCCCGCGCCGGGCCGCGCCGGGCCTGGGCCTGACCGCCGCCGGGTCCGTCATGCCCCGCCGGGCCCGCCCCGGGTCCCTGACCTCGGCCGGGCCCGTCGGTGCGCCCCGGCGCCACGGTCGGCCGGACCCCCGCCCCGCCGTGCGACCGGGGCGGGGGTCCGGTCCGGGGGAGTCCCGCTGGAGTCCGGGGGACCGGGCGCCTCGTAGAATCGGGGGATCATGGCCTACCTCGACCACGCCGCCACCACCCCGATGCTGCCGGAGGCTGCCGCGGCGATGGCCGCGCAGTTCGCCGCCACGGGGAACGCGTCCTCCCTCCACGCCGCCGGCCGCCGGGCCCGCCGTACCGTCGAGGAGGCCCGCGAGGCCTTCGCCGAGGCGATCGGCGCCCGCCCGAGCGAGGTGGTCTTCACCGCGGGCGGGACCGAGGCGGACAACCTCGCCGTCAAGGGCCTCTACTGGGCCCGCCGCGACGCCGACCCCGCCCGCACCCGCGTCCTGGCCAGCCCCGTCGAGCACCACGCGGTCCTCGACGCCGTGCACTGGCTCGCCGAGCACGAGGGCGCGCGGGTCGAGTACCTGCCCGTGGACCGCCACGGGCGCGTCCACCCCGAGGCCTTCCGGGAGGCCGTCGAGCGCGACCCCGGCGACGTGGCCCTGGCCACCGTGATGTGGGCCAACAACGAGATCGGCACCGTCATGCCGGTCCGGGAACTGGCCGACGTCGCCGCCGGGCACGGCATCCCGCTCCACTCCGACGCCGTCCAGGCCTTCGGCCAGCTCGACGTCCGCTTCGCGGAGAGCGGCCTGGCCGCCATGACCGTCAGCGGACACAAGGTCGGCGGCCCCTACGGGATCGGCGCCCTGTTGCTCGGCCGCGACCAGACCCCGGTCCCCGTCCTGCACGGCGGCGGCCAGGAACGGCACGTCCGCTCCGGCACCCTCGACGTCCCCGCCATCGCGGCCTTCGCCGTCGCCGCGGTCCTCGCCGCCGAACGGCGCGAGCGCTTCGCCGCCGAGATCGGCGCCCTGCGCGACGAGCTCGTCTCCGCCGTCTTGGCGGCCGTCCCCGACGCCGTCCTCGGCGGTGACCCCGAAGGCCGCCTCCCGGCGAACGCCCACTTCAGCTTCCCCGGCTGCGAGGGGGACTCCCTGCTGCTCCTGCTCGACGCCCAGGGCATCGAGTGCTCCACCGGCTCGGCCTGCACCGCCGGGGTCGCCCAGCCCAGCCACGTCCTGCTGGCCACCGGTACCGACCCGCAGCTCGCCCGCGGCACCCTGCGCTTCTCCCTGGGACACACCTCCACCAAGGAGGACGTCGCCGCCGTCGCCGCGGCCATCGGACCGGCGGTCGACCGGGCCCGCACGGCGGGGCTCAGCTAGCGGCGCGCAGGGCCTCGCCGACCAGGCGGACGTACCGGTCCCAGTCCCAGTGGGGACCCGGGTCCGTGTGGTCGGCGCCCGGCACCTCGGAGTGCCCGACGATGTGGGTGCGGTCCGCCGGTATGCCGTAGCGTCGGCAGATGCCGGCCGCCAGCACGGCCGACGCCGCGTACATCGTGTCGGTGAAGTCCTGCGGGCGGTCCACGAAGCCCACGTGCTCGATGCCGACGCTCCGCTCGTTCATCGACCGGTTGCCCGCGTGGAAGGCGACGTCCAACTCCCGCACCATCTGCTCGACATGGCCGTCCTGGCGCACTATGTAGTGCGCCGACGCCTTGTGCCACGGGTTCTTGAACGCGTCCACCGAGGACGCGAAGCCGCCCTGTGTGACGTGCACGACGATCCGGTCCACGCGGTAGTCGTCCGGCCGGTCCGCGAGCCGCCAGTTCGCCGGGGAGGCCGCCGTCCAGCCCGCCCCCGCGTGGTCGATGTCGCCCTCCTTGCGCGGCTTGGACACCCCCGGCATCAGCCACCAGGCGCGGCCCAGCTCGTCCCGGCCGACGACCGCCGCCGCGGCGACGACCCCGAGCCCCCCGAGCAGCACCGCCCTGCGGGTCCGCCGCGGTCTCCCCGCGGCTTTCCCGCCCTTCGCGCCCTCACCCGTCATGTGATCCACCCCCTGACCCCGACAACGCGCCGTGACCCCTTGCGGTTCCCCGTACCCTGGACGGTGCTATGACTGAGAACCTGCCGCGCACCGCCCGCCCCCTCCGCGTCCTGGCCGCCATGTCCGGCGGCGTGGACTCCGCCGTCGCCGCCGCCCGCGCGGTCGAAGCCGGGCACGACGTGACCGGCGTCCACCTCGCGCTCTCCGCGAACCCGCAGTCCTTCCGCACCGGAGCCCGCGGCTGCTGCACCATCGAGGACTCCCGCGACGCCCGCCGCGCCGCCGATGTCATCGGCATCCCGTTCTACGTCTGGGACCTCGCCGAGCGCTTCCGCGAGGACGTCGTCGAGGACTTCATCTCCGAGTACGAGGCCGGGCGCACCCCCAACCCCTGCCTGCGCTGCAACGAGAAGATCAAGTTCGCCGCGCTGCTCGACAAGGCCCTCGCCCTCGGCTTCGACGCCGTCTGCACCGGCCACTACGCCACCGTCGTGCTGAACGCGGACGGCTCCCGCGAGCTGCACCGCGCCTCCGACATGGCCAAGGACCAGTCGTACGTCCTCGGCGTGCTCGACGAGAAGCAGCTCGCCCACGCCCTCTTCCCGCTCGGTGACACCCTCACCACCAAGGAGGAGATCCGGGCCGAGGCCGAGGAGCGCGGCCTGGCCGTCGCGAAGAAGCCCGACAGCCACGACATCTGCTTCATCGCCGACGGTGACACCCAGGGCTTCCTCGCGGGCCGCCTCGGCAAGGCCGAGGGCGACATCGTCGACGAGACCGGTGAGAAGGTCGGCACCCACGAGGGCGCCTTCGGCTTCACCATCGGCCAGCGCAAGGGCCTGCGCATCGGTCACCCGGCCGCAGACGGCAAGCCGCGCTACGTCCTCGACATCTCCCCGGTGAACAACACCGTCACGGTCGGCCCCGCCCGGGCCCTCGACGTCACCGCCCTCACCGCGATCCGCCCCCGCTGGTGCGGCGGTGCGGCCGCCGCCCCCGGTACGTACACCGCGCAGCTGCGCGCCCACGGCGGCGAGACCGAGGTCTTCGCCGAGCTCGTGGACGGCGAGCTGCGCGTCTCCTTCACCGAGCCGGTCCGCGGCGTGGCCCCCGGTCAGGCGATCGTGCTGTACGACGGCACCCGCGTGGTCGGCTCCGCCACCATCGCGACGACCACCCGGTCCGCGGCCGCGTCCGTGTAGCGCCGGAGGGTCAAGCGCGGCGCGGGGGTCGGACCACCGTCAGGACGATCTTGCCGGTGGTGCGGCCCAGTTCGCCGATCTCGTGGGCCTTCGCGGCCTGCCCCAGCGGCAGGACCGCCTCTACCAGCGGCTTCAGCAGGCCCTTGTCCGCCAGGGCGGCGATCTCCTGGAGGCCCTTCAGGTCCGGCTCCACGATGAGCCAGACGGCGTGCACGTCGTCCGCGCCGTCGGGGACGCCGTCCGGGCCCGGCAGGGTCACCAGGTGGCCGCCCGGCTTCAGCACCTTCAGCGAGCGCCGCCCGTGGTCCCCGCCGACCGCGTCGATCACGACGTCCACGTCGGAGACGACGTCCTCGAAGTCCGTGGTGCGGTAGTCGATCACCTCGTCGGCGCCGAGTTCGCGGAGCAGGTCGTGCTTGCCCGCGCTCGCGGTGCCGATCACGTACGCCCCCCGGGCCTTGGCGATCTGCACGGCCAGGTGACCGACCCCGCCGGCCGCGGCGTGCACCAGCACGCGCTGCCCGGCCGAGACCCCGGCGGTGTCCACCAGCGCCTGCCAGGCGGTCAGCGCGGCCAGCGGCAGCGCCGCCGCCTGCACGTGGTCCAGCGAGGCGGGCTTGCGGGCGAAGTGCCGCGCGGGACCGGTCACGTACTCGGCGTACGCGCCGGCCTGCTGCGGGAAGCGGGGCATGCCGTACACCTCGTCGCCCGCCCGGTACAGGGTCACGCCCGGGCCGACCGCCTCCACGGTGCCCGACACGTCCCAGCCGACCTGCGGGACCGGCCCCCAGGGGATGAGGGCGCCGGAGGCCCGGGTCTTCCAGTCGACGGGGTTCACCCCGGCCGCGTGGACCCGTACCAGGATCTCGCCCATGCCCGGCTCCGGCCGGTCCAGCTCGGTCTCGGCCAGTACCTCGGGTCCGCCCCACTGGCTGACGACGATGGCGCGCATGTGTTTCTCCTCGGGGGTGTGTCTCGTGCTGCTGTGGAACCAGCTTCGGCGCCGGGACCGGGCCACGGTGCTGACCGTACGGCCACCATGTGACAGGATCTGGCCATGCACCGTATTGCCGTACTGGCCCTCGAAGGAGTCCCCCCGTTCGAGCTCGGGATGCCCTCCCGGGTCTTCGGCAACGCCCAGGACGACGCCGGCGGCCCGCTCTACGAGGTCACCGTCTGCACCGCCGACGGCCTCCCCGTCGCCAGCGACGCGGGCTTCACGGTCGTCGTCTCGGCCGGCCCGGAGGCGCTCGCCGACGCCGACACCGTGATCATCCCGCCCACGCACGCCATGGACGACCTCGCCCACGGAGCCCCCCTGTCGCCCGCCCTGACCGCGGCCCTCGCCGCGATCCGCCCCGGCACCCGGCTGGTGTCCATCTGCACCGGCTCGTACGTCCTCGCCGCGGCCGGTCTGCTCGACGGCCGGCCCGCCACCACCCACTGGCTGCACGCCCCCGAGTTCCAGCGGGCCTTCCCGCGCGTCCGGCTCGACGAGGAGGTCCTGTTCGTCGACGACGGCGACGTCCTCACCTCCGCCGGAGTGGCCGCGGGCGTCGACCTCTGCCTCTACCTCGTCCGCCAGGACCACGGCACCGCCGTCGCCAACCGCGCCGCCCGGCTGTGCGTCGTACCGCCGTGGCGCGACGGCGGGCAGGCCCAGTACATCGACCGGCCCGTCCCCGAGCCGACCGTCGCCACCACCACCGCGACCCGCGCATGGGCCCTGGAACGCCTCGCCGAGCCCGTCACGCTGGCCGAGCTGGCCGCCCACGCCCGGATGAGCCTGCGCACCTTCACCCGCCGGTTCCGCGACGAGGTCGGCATGACCCCCGTGCAGTGGCTCACCGCCCAGCGCCTCGACATCGCCCGCCACCTGCTGGAGTCCAGCGACCTGCCCGTGGACCTCGTCGCGCACCGCGCGGGCTTCGGCTCCGCCAACTCCCTGCGCCAGCACATGCGCTCGGCCCTCGGCACCTCCCCGATCGCCTACCGCCGGACCTTCCAGCCGCACGACCCGGCCACCGCCGCCGCACCGGCATGACCCCGGCGGTCATGGACCCGCGGCCGGCCGGTCGGCAGGATCGGAGCAACGGCCCGGACCGGCCGGACCGACCTACAGGGGAGACCGCCATGACCGCGTACGCCATCGCCCACATACGCCCCACGACGATGAACGACGACGTCCTGCGCTACATCGAGGGCATCCAGGCCACCATGGACCCCTTCGGCGGCCGCTTCCTCGTCCACGGCCGCGAGGTCGAAGTCCTGGAAGGCCCCTTCCCCGGCACGGTCGTCATGATCGGCTTCCCCGACCTGGAGCGGGCCCGCGCCTGGTACGCCTCCGACGCCTACCAGTCGATCCTCCCGCTGCGCACCGCCCACATCCCGGGCGAGGTCGTCCTGGTCGAGGGCGTCGCCCCCGACTACGACGCCGCCGAAACGGCCGCGGGACTCCGCACGGCCGCGGGGCTCTGACCCGGGCCGCCGACGCTCGGTCGTACAACGTGGGGCCCGGGAGCGGGCGGCGGCGCGGGCCCCGGGCGGGGTGCGAGCATGGGGGTCATGGCTACTCACCTGATCACCGGTGCCGGATCCGGCATCGGCGCCGCCGTCGCGGCCCGCCTGCACGCCCGCGGCGACGACCTCGTCCTCCTCGCCCGCGACGCCGGCCGGGCCCGCCGGCTCACCGACCGCTACCCCGGGTCCGCGGCCCTCGTCGGGGACCTCGCCGACCCCGACCGGCTGTCGTGGGCGTTCTCCAAGCAGGCGGTCCCGGAGCGGATCGACTCGCTCCTGCACATCGCCGGGATCGTCGACCTCGGCCCCGTCGGCGACCTGCGCCCCAAGACCTGGCACCAGCAGCTCAACGTGAACCTCATCGCCCCCGCCGAGGTCACCCGGCTGCTGCTGCCCACCCTGCGCGCCTCGCGCGCGGACATCGTCTTCGTGAACTCCGGCGCCGGTCTGCGCGCCCACGCCGACTGGAGCGCGTACGCCGCCTCCAAGCACGGACTGAAGGCCCTCGCCGACTCCCTGCGCGACGAGGAGAAGCCGAACGGCATCCGCGTCACCTCCGTCTACCCGGGCCGCACCGCCAGCCCCATGCAGGCCAAGGTGCACTCCCAGGAGGGCAAGGACTACGACCCCGCCGCCTGGATCGACCCCGAGTCCGTGGCCACCACCATCGTCATGGCCATCGACCTGCCCCGCGACGCCGAGGTCAACGACCTGACCGTCAGGCCCGGCCGATGAGCGCGGGCGCCACCGGAGTCGGCTCGCTTCCCGGCGGCGACGCCCGCGAGGCCGCCAAGACCGTCACCGGTTCCTTCGAGGACTTCCCGTACCTCGCCGAGCTGCCCGCCCGCGGCCCCGGCGCCGACATGATCGGCCGCTCGCTGGGGCTGCTCGTCGACATGTACGCGCACGTCGAGCCCAGCGGCTGGCGGATCAGCGACCGGCCGGGCCGCGACAGCAGGCGCGCCAGGTCCTGGCTCGGCGAGGACCTCGACGCCCTGGAGGAGTTCACCCAGGGCTACGAGGGACGGCTCAAGGTCCAGGCCGTCGGCCCGTGGACGCTCGCCGCGGCCCTGGAACTGCACGGCGGCGAAGCCGTCCTCCAGGACCCTGGCGCCTGTCGCGACCTGGCCGGATCGCTGGCCGAGGGCCTGCGCGACCACCTGGCCGACGTGCGCAAGCGGATCCCCGGAGCCGAGATCGTCCTCCAGCTCGACGAGCCGTCCCTGACCGCCGTGCTGCTCGGCCGGGTCCGCTCCGCGAGCGGCTACCGGACCTACCGCGCCGTCGACCGGCAGGTCGTCGAGGGCGCGCTGCGCGACCTCGTCGCCGTCCACGACGGCGAGGTCGTCGTGCACTCCTGCGCGCCCGAGGTCCCCTTCGCCCTGCTGCGCCGGGCCGGCGCCACGGGCGTGTCGTTCGATTTCTCCTTGCTCACCGAGCGCGAGGACGACGCCATCGGGGAGGCCGTCGAGGACGGTACGAAGCTCTTCGCCGGAGTGGTGCCCGGGACCGACGGCCCGTTGTCGGACCCGGGCGGTAGCGTCATGGGTGTCAGGAAGCTCTGGCGCAGGCTGGGACTGGCCCCGGGGACTCTGGCGGAGTCCGTCGTGGTCACCCCGTCGTGCGGTCTGGCGGGCGCGTCGCCCGCCTACGCCCGCGCGGCGCAGGCGCATTGCGTCAGAGCGGCGAGGTCGCTCGCCGACAACCCTGAGTGACGGTCGGGACGGGCCCACGGGAGGACACGGCATGGCAGCCGAACAGCAGGACACGGCAGCACCGGCGGCGGCGGTGCGCGAGCAGCACGCGCTGCTGGCCGAGCAGATCGAGGAGCACCGCTTCCGGTACTACGTGAACGACCAGCCGGTCGTCAGCGACGCCGAGTTCGACACGCTGCTGCGCTCGCTGGAGGCGCTGGAGGGGCAGTACCCGGAGCTGCGCACGCCCGACTCGCCCACCCAGAAGGTGGCCGGGGCGTACGAGACGGACTTCGCCTCCGTCGTGCACCGGGAGCGCATGCTCTCCCTCGACAACGCCTTCGACGACGAGGAACTGTCCGCCTGGGCCGAGCGGGTGGCCCGCGACGTGAACACCGCGGACTACCACTACCTGTGCGAGCTCAAGGTGGACGGCCTCGCCGTCAACCTCACCTACGAGAACGGCCGGCTGACCCGCGCGGCCACCCGCGGCGACGGCCGCACCGGCGAGGACATCACCCCCAACGTCCGCACCATCGCCGACATCCCGGACCGGCTCACGGGGGACCGGATCCCGGCGCTCGTCGAGATCCGCGGCGAGGTCTTCTTCCCGATGGAGAAGTTCGAGGAGCTCAACGCCCGGCTGGTCGAGACCGAGGGCAAGCCCTTCGCCAACCCGCGCAACGCGGCCGCCGGTTCGCTGCGCCAGAAGGACCCGAAGGTCACCGCGAGCCGCCCGCTGCACATGGTGGTGCACGGCATCGGCGCGCGCGAGGGCTTCGAGATCACCTGCCAGTCGCAGGCGTACGAGCTGCTGCACGAGTGGGGCCTGCCGACCGCCCGGCACAACAAGGTGGTCTCCTCCCTCGCCGAAGTCCGCGAGTTCATCGCCTACTTCGGCGAGAACCGGCACTCGGTGGAGCACGAGATCGACGGCGTCGTCGTCAAGCTCGACGAGATCTCCCTCCAGGGCCGGCTCGGCTCCACGGCCCGCGCCCCGCGCTGGGCGATCGCCTGGAAGTACGCCCCCGAAGAGGTCAACAGCAAGCTCATCGACATCAAGGTCGGCGTCGGCCGCACCGGCCGGGTGACCCCGTACGCGCAGGTGGAGCCGGTGACGGTGGCCGGCTCCGAGGTCGAGTTCGCCACCCTGCACAACCAGCAGGTCGTCAAGGCCAAGGGCGTCCTCATCGGGGACACCGTGGTGCTGCGCAAGGCCGGCGACGTCATCCCCGAGATCCTCGGACCGGTGGTGGACCTGCGCGACGGCAGCGAGCGCGAGTTCGTGATGCCGGCCGAGTGCCCCGAGTGCGGGACGGAGCTGCGGCCGATGAAGGAGGGAGACATCGACGTCCGGTGTCCCAACGCCCAGACCTGCCCCGCCCAGCTGCGCCAGCGGCTGTTCTACCTCGCCGGCCGGCAGAGCCTGGACATCGAGAACTTCGGCATGGTGGCGGCCGCCGCGCTGACGGGCCCGCTGGAGCCGGCCGAGCCGCCGCTGCTGGACGAGGGCGACCTCTTCGGCCTGACCATCGAGCAGCTGCTGCCCATCAAGGCGTACGTCCTCGACCAGGACAGCGGCCTGCCCAAGCGGGACCCGAAGACGGGCGAGGAGAAGATCGTCACGGTCTTCGCCAACCAGAAGGGCGAGCCGAAGAAGAACGCCCTGGCCATGCTGGAGCACATCGCGGCGGCCAAGGACCGGCCGCTGGCGCGCTTCATCAACGGCCTGTCGATCCGGCACGTCGGCCCGGTGGCGGCGGAGGCCCTCGCCCGCGAGTTCCGCTCGATCGACCGCATCGAACAGGCCACTGAGGAGGAGCTGACGGGCACCGACGGGGTCGGCGCGATCATCGCCGCCTCCCTCAAGGAGTGGTTCGCCGTCGACTGGCACCAGGAGATCCTGCGCAAGTGGCGCGAGGCCGGCGTCCGGATGGAGGAGGAGGGCTCCGCCGAGGACCAGGGGCCGCGCCCCCTCGAAGGGCTCACCGTCGTCGTCACGGGCACCCTGCAGAGCCACACCCGCGACGGCGCGAAGGACGCGCTGCAGAGCCGGGGCGCCAAGGTCACCGGATCGGTGTCGAAGAAGACCTCATTCGTCGTCGTCGGCGACAACCCGGGCTCCAAGTACGACAAGGCCGTGCAGCTGAAGCTCGCCATCCTCGACGACGCCGGTTTCGAGGTCCTGCTGGAACAGGGCCCGGACGCGGCCCGCGAAGCCGCGCTCCCCCTGGACGGGGACGGCGAAGCGGAGTAATACCCCACAAGGGAACCCTTCCGGGCGAGCGGACCCGGGATTCGGATGCGTGGCGTGCGGCCGTACGGGCGGGCGCACGCCAGGCGCGGCGGGCGGTGGCAATCGGCCGGTACGGGGCTGTTCGCAGGGCGGTGACCTGTCGGATCATCGGAGGGACGGCCGGGGGGCCTGGCCCCAACTCACCCGTTCGGCGGATACCGTACTGATGACGATGGCTGGGTCGCATTCGGGCAACCGCCGCCGACCGCTGCCCCTGGGAGCCTCCCGCGTCCTACTGTTGGGGGGTGCGCCTGTCGTGCACGGCTGCGGGACCCGATGTCCGGCCGTGACGGCATGACATCGGCGCCACCGCGTGACATCGGCATCGCCGGCTGTGAGAGGGACGGGCATGAAACCCACCGAAAGCGCCGACCCGGCACCCGAATTCGGCGGGGAACGTCCTTCCCCGCGGGCGGGCCGGTTCGGTGTCCTGGGGTCCAGGGCGCCGGAGACCCGACCGCTGGACAACGGTGCGTGCGCGGGCGGACAGGGGCGCGGCATCCTGCCCTTCGTCGTCGTGGGCCTGTCCTTCGTCGTCCTCGCGGCCGGCATCGTCTCGGCACTGACCGGCCGTCAGGCCCTGTTCCCCGGCGGCACGGTCGGCTGGGCACTGGCCCTGCTGACCGGCATCATCGTCGGTCACCTCGTCGCCCTCGGCCGCGACCGGTGGTGGGGCGGCACCGGCTCGGGCGCCGCCCTGACCCTCGGCGTCCTCCTCCTCTACGGCTGGGTGCCCGCCGGACTCGTCTCGCTCGCGGTGGTCTCCCTCGTCGGGGCCGCCCGCCGGCACCGCTGGCGCCAGGGCCTGCTGCACGGCTCCGTGGACATCCTCGGCATCGGCGCGGGCGCCCTCGTCCTCGGCGCGTTCGGCGAGCAGCCGTCCGTCGAGACCCCGTGGCAGCCCGGCACCTGGGACCTGGAATCCGTGCCCGAGGTCGTCCTCGTCGCCGTCTCCTACCTCCTCGTCACCCGCCTCCTGCTGTGGCTCGCCCTGTCGCCGCGCGGCGGGGGCCTGCCCACCGTCGCCCGCACCGCCCTGCTCCGACAGGCTTTAGTGGCGGTCGCGCTGCTCGGCATCGCCCCCCTGATCTGCGTCGTCGCCGTCACCCAGCCCGTCCTGCTGCCCCTGTTCGCCGTACCGCTGATCGCCCTCGACTCCACCCTGTGGATCGCCCGGGCGCGCGCCGAGGAGCAGCTGCGGGACCCGCTCACCGGGCTGCCGAACCGGCAGTGGCTGCTGGAGCGCGCCTGGACCGCCCTGGACGAGGCCGAACGCCTCGGCACGCGCGCAGCGCTCGTACTGATCGACCTGGACCGCTTCCGCGCGGTCAACGACACCCTCGGCCACCTCGCCGGCGACCGGCTGCTCCTGCAGATCGCCGACCGGCTGCGGCAGGCCCTGCCCAAGGACGCCGAGGCGGCCCGCCTCGGCGGCGACGAGTTCGCCGTCCTGCTGCCCGTGGCCGACTCCACCACCAGCGCCCAGCGGATCGCCCGCCACCTGGTGGCCGAGCTCAGCTCCCCGCTCGACCTGGACGGCCTCACCCTCGTCCTGGAGGCCAGCGCCGGCCTCGCCGTCTTCCCCGACCACGCGCTGGACGCGGAGGGGCTGCTGCGGCGGGCGGACGTCGCGATGTACCAGGCCAAGCGCGACCGGACCGGCGTCGAGGTGTACGAGTCCAAGCGGGACAGCAACACCCCCGACCGGCTGGGCCTCCTCGGGGACCTGCGCAGGGCCCTGGACGCCGGGGAGGTGGAACTCCACTACCAGCCGAAGGTCCGTTTCGACGGCCAGGTCGCGGGGTTGGAGGCGCTGGTGCGCTGGGTCCACCCGGAGCGCGGCCGGGTGTCCCCGGACGAGTTCATCGCGATCGCCGAGACCTCCGGCCTGATGCCGCACCTGACCGAGTACGTCCTGGAGACCGCGCTGGCCCAGGTGGCCCGCTGGCGGGCCCAGGGCCTCAAGGTCCCGGTCGCCGTCAACGTGTCCCCGCGCGACGTCCACACCCCGGGCTTCGCCGGCGCGGTCGCCGCCCGGCTGGCCCGCCACGGGGTCCCCGCCAGCGGCCTCCAGCTGGAGATAACGGAACACGTCCTGCTGGAGGACCCCCAGCGGGCGGCCGACACGATGGCGGGGCTGACCGGCCACGGCGTGAAGATGTCGCTGGACGACTTCGGCACCGGGTACTCGTCGCTGGTCCACCTGCGCCGGCTGCCGGTCAGCGAGCTGAAGATCGACCGGTCGTTCGTGGGCCGGCTGGCGGTCGACGCGCAGGACGCCGAGATCGTGCGGTGCACGGTGGACCTGGCGCACTCGCTCGGCCTGCTGGTGGTGGCCGAGGGCGTCGAGGACGACGAGACGTGGGAGCGGCTGCGGGACCTGGGCTGCGACGCGGTGCAGGGCTGGCTGGTCGCGGCCGCGATGCCGCCGCAGGAGGCCACGGCCTGGCTGCTGGCCCGCGGGGAACGCGGCTGGCGCCGCCCGGCGGACATCTCGGCCGAACTGGCGGCCGCAGAGGCCGACGCGGGCTGACCCCGCCGGGGCTGGGTCACCGGTCGGCGGCATCAGCCGAAATCCAGCCCCGCCGCCGTTTGAGGCGCGGGTCCGGGCGGAGCCCGGGAGCTCCGCGCGGCGGGCCCGCGGCACCCTCCGTACGGGCATCCGCGCAGCGGGCCCGGCAATCGGTTTCGTGGTGAGCGGGCCCGGCCCCATAGGATTGGGCCCGAAACCCATACACGCTCACCACCCCCAGAGGATCGCTGCATGCCTGGCATCACGCGCGAGGAGGTCGCCCACCTCGCTCGGCTGGCACGTCTGGAGCTCAAGGCCGAAGAGCTGGACCACTTCGCCGGACAGCTCGACGACATCATCGGCGCGGTCGCCCGCGTTTCCGAGGTCGCCGACCAAGACGTCCCGCCGACCTCCCACCCGCTGCCCCTGACGAACGTCATGCGCGCGGACGAGGTCCGTCCTTCGCTCACCCCCGAGCAGGCGCTCTCCGGGGCTCCCGCCCAGGAGCAGCAGCGTTTCAAGGTGCCGCAGATCCTGGGGGAGGACTAACAACCATGACCGACATCATCCGGCTCACCGCCGCACAGACAGCCGAGAAGATCGCCTCCGGCGAGCTCACGGCCGTCGAGGTCACCGAGGCCCATCTGGCCCGCATCGACGCGACCGACGAGAAGGTGCACGCCTTCCTGCACGTCGACCGTGAGGGCGCGCTCGCCCAGGCGCGCGCCGTCGACGCCAAGCGCGCGGCCGGCGAGAAGCTCGGCCCGCTGGCCGGCGTCCCGCTCGCCCTCAAGGACATCTTCACCACCGTCGGGGTCCCGACCACCGTCGGCTCGAAGATCCTCGAAGGCTGGATCCCGCCGTACGACGCCACCCTGACGCGCAAGCTGAAGGAAGCCGACGTCGTCATCCTCGGCAAGACCAACATGGACGAGTTCGCCATGGGGTCCTCCACCGAGAACAGCGCCTACGGCCCCACCGGCAACCCCTGGGACCTCACCCGGATCCCCGGCGGCTCCGGCGGCGGCTCCGCTGCCGCGCTGGCCGCCTTCCAGGCCCCCCTGGCCATCGGCACGGACACCGGCGGCTCCATCCGCCAGCCCGCCGCCGTCACGGGCACCGTCGGCGTGAAGCCCACGTACGGCGGTGTCTCCCGCTACGGCATGGTGGCCTTCTCCTCCTCCCTCGACCAGGGCGGCCCCTGCGCCCGTACGGTCCTGGACGCGGCCCTCCTCCACGAGGTCATCGCCGGCCACGACCCGATGGACTCGACCTCCATCGACGCCCCGGTCCCGCCGGTCGTCGAGGCCGCCCGCAACGGCTCCGTCGCCGGCATGCGCGTCGGCGTGGTCAAGCAGTTCGCCGGCGAGGGCTACCAGGCCGGCGTCGTCCAGCGCTTCAACGAGGCGGTGGAGCTCCTGGGCGAGCTCGGCGCCGAGATCGTCGAGCTGGACTGTCCGTCCTTCGACCTCGCGATGGCCGCGTACTACCTGATCGCGCCGTCCGAGTGCTCCTCCAACCTGGCCCGCTTCGACGCCATGCGCTACGGCCTGCGCGTCGGCGACGACGGCACCAAGTCCGCCGAGGACGTCACCGCCCTGACCCGCGAAGCCGGCTTCGGCGACGAGGTCAAGCGCCGCATCATCCTCGGCACGTACGCGCTCAGCTCCGGCTACTACGACGCGTACTACGGCTCCGCCCAGAAGGTCCGCACGCTCATCACCAAGGACTTCGAGAAGTCCTTCGAGCAGGTCGACGTCATCGTCTCCCCGACGACCCCGACCACCGCCTTCCCGATCGGCGAGCGCACCGACGACCCCCTCGCCATGTACCTCGCGGACCTGTGCACCATCCCGACCAACCTGGCCGGCAACTCCGCCATGTCGCTCCCCTGCGGCCTGGCCCCGGAGGACGGTCTCCCGGTCGGGCTGCAAATCATCGCCCCCGCGATGAAGGACGACCGGCTCTACAAGGTCGGCGCGGCCGTCGAGGCCGCCTTCATCGCACGTTGGGGTCACCCGCTGCTTGAGGAGGCACCGTCGCTGTGAGCACCAGTGCACTGTCCAAGGCCAAGGGCTTCAGGAAGTCCAAGACCGGCACCTACCTGTCGATCGGCACCACCGCCTTCGGCGCGCTCAGCGTGCTGAAGCAGGTGAAGATGGCCCGCTCCGAGAACGACGTGCTGAAGCTCGTCGACGCCGCCGTGTCCGCCGCCGCCATCGTCACCGGCCTCGCGATCCTGTACCGCGAGCTGAAGCGACTGGGCGACGACGACGTCCTGCTGGGCTGAGAGGGAAAGTTTCACCGTGACCACCTTCACCGAACTGCTGTCGTACGAGGACGCTCTCGCCTCGTTCGACCCCGTCATGGGCCTGGAGGTCCATGTCGAGCTCGGCACCAGGACCAAGATGTTCTGCGGCTGCTCGACCGAGCTGGGCGCCGAGCCCAACTCGCAGACCTGCCCGGTCTGCCTGGGCCTGCCCGGCGCCCTCCCGGTCGTCAACGAGATCGGCATCGAGTCCGCCATCAAGATCGGTCTCGCGCTGAACTGCGAGATCGCCGAGTGGTGCCGCTTCGCCCGGAAGAACTACTTCTACCCGGACATGCCGAAGAACTTCCAGACCTCCCAGTACGACGAGCCGATCGCCTTCAACGGCTTCCTCGACGTGCAGCTGGAGGACGGCGAGATCTTCCGCGTGGAGATCGAGCGCGCCCACATGGAGGAGGACACCGGCAAGTCGCTGCACGTCGGCGGCGCCACCGGACGCATCCACGGCGCGTCGCACTCGCTGCTGGACTACAACCGTGCCGGCATCCCCCTGATCGAGATCGTCACCAAGCCGATCGAGGGCGCCGGCGAGCGGGCCCCCGAGGTCGCGAAGGCGTACGTCGCCGAGCTGCGCGAGGTCATCAAGGCGCTCGGCGTCTCCGAGGCCCGCATGGACAAGGGCCAGATGCGCTGCGACGTGAACCTGTCGCTGCGCCCGACCCCGGAGTCCGAGTTCGGCACCCGCAGCGAGACGAAGAACGTCAACTCGCTGCGCTCCGTCGAGCGCGCGGCCCGCTACGAGATCCAGCGCCACGCCGCGGTGCTCACCTCGGGCGGCTCGATCGTGCAGGAGACCCGGCACTTCCACGAGGAGGACGGCTCGACCACGGCCGGCCGCATCAAGGACAACGCCGAGGACTACCGGTACTTCCCGGAGCCCGACCTGGTCCCCGTGGCCCCGGCCCGCACCTGGGTCGAGGAGCTGCGCGGCGGTCTGCCCGAGATGCCGCGCACGCGCCGCAACCGGCTCCGTGAGGAGTGGGGCGTCACCGAGCACGACATGCAGTCGATCCTCAACGCGGGCGCGGTGGACTCCATCGTCGCCACGACCGAGGCGGGCGCCGACTCGGCCGCCGCGCGCAAGTGGTGGATGGGCGAGCTGGCCCGCAACGCCAACGAGCAGGGCGTCGTCGTCGACGAGTTGCCGATCACCCCGGCGCAGGTCGCCCGGGTCGCGGCGCTGGTCGCGGCCGGCGAGCTGAACGACAAGCTGGCCCGCCAGGTCCTCGAAGGCGTCCTCTCCGGCGAGGGCACCCCGGACGAGGTCGTCGAGAAGCGCGGCCTGAAGGTCGTCTCGGACGAGGGCGCGCTGGGCGCGGCCGTGGACGAGGCCATCGCGGGCAACGCGGCCATCGCGGACAAGATCCGCGGCGGCAAGGTCGCCGCCGTCGGCGCCCTGGTCGGAGCGGTCATGAAGACCACCCGCGGCCAGGCCGACGCGGCGCGCGTCAAGGAGCTCATCCTGGAGCGCCTGGGCGTCTCCGAGGGCTGACGGTCGACACGAGGGCGCCCCGTACCGGTTCCGCACCGGCACGGGGCGCCCTCGCGCGTACCCCGGCCCTCCGGGTCAGCGGCGCAGGACGGGGACGGCGAGGACGACGAACCCGTCCTGCGTCCCGCAGCTGTCCTCCGCTGCGCGAGGCCGAAGCCGGGGCCGAGGGATCCGCGGGCGCGGTGGTGTCGTTAAGTTAGGGTTGCCTAACTGTACGGCGGCAGGGAGGGGTCGGGCATGGCGGTCGGCAAGGGCTGGGAGGGCGTGGTCCTCAAGCTGCTGCGGGGCAGGGACTTCACGTTCACGGTCACCGGGGCCGAGGACGTCACGGCGGACTACCGCCGGATCCGCTTCACTGACGGCGGACTGCTGGCGGCCGCGGGCGAGTTCCCGCACCCGACGATGTGGGTGCGCGTGTGGTTCGAGGGGGCGGGCCGGCCGCACCAGCGGGCCTACACCCTCGTGGACCCGGACGCGCAAGCGGGCACGTTCTCCCTGGAGTTCGCCCTGCACGGCGGGGTCGCCAGCGCCTGGGCGCGCGCCGCCGCGCCCGGCGACACCATCGACGCGACCGTCCAGGGCACGGGCTTCACCGCCCCCGCCCCGGCTCCGGACCGGCTGCTGGTCATCGGCGACCCGGCCTCGCTCCCGGCCATCAACTCCCTGCTGGACTCCTTCCCGCAGACCGCCGCGACGATCTGGTTCGAGACGCAGCACGCCTCCGACGCGGACCTGCCGGTACGGCTGGACGCGGCACGGCACGAGATCCGCCGGGTGCCGCGGGGCGGCACGGCGCTGGTCGACCGGGTCCGGGCCGAACTGCCGGAGCTGGTGGGGGACCCGTCGGCGGCGTACGTATGGCTGGCCTGCGACACGGTGACGACGCGGACGCTGACCTCGTACCTGCGCAAGGAACTCGGCCTGCCGAAGCAGCGGGTGAACGGCCTCGGGTACTGGCGGGCGGGCGCGGGGGCCGGGGCGGCGTGACGCCCGCTGCGCCCCCTCGGCGCGTGACGGCCGGCCCCGCGCCGCCCGGCGGGTGACGTCGGGAGCGTGACGTCGGTGCGTGGTCCACCGGGTGACGTCCGGCGGGCGGCGTCCGAACTCCAGGCGTCCGAACTCCAGGCGCCCGAACTCCAGGCGCCCGAACTCCTGGCGTCCGACTCCTGGCCTCCGGCGCGTGGCGCCCGGCGCGTGGTGCCCGGTGCCCCGGCGCGGTCCGTCCGCGGGCACCGGGCGCGTCACGCTCCGGTCGTACCGTCGACGGCCTCGCGCAGGAAGTCGGCGTGGCCGTTGTGGCGGGCGTACTCGTGGATCAGGTGGAGCATGAGCAGACGCAGCGAGGCCTCCTTCTCCCAGCCCGGCACGTGGACGGTCACGTCCAGGGACCCGGCGGCCGCCTCGATCCGGCGGGAGTGCGCCACCTCGTCCTCCCAGGCGGCGAACGCCTCGCCGCGGGTCGAGCCCGACGCGTCGTACGCGGCCTGGAAGTCGTGGTCGTCCGACCACAGGTGCGGGAGGTCGCGGCCGTCCAGGACGCGCCGGAACCAGTGCCGTTCGACCTCGGCCATGTGCCGGACCAGGCCCAGCAGCGACAGGGTGGACGGGGGCGAGGCGGCGCGGCGCAGCTGTTCGTCGTCGAGGCCCTCGCACTTCATGGCCAAGGTGGCCCGGTGGTAGTCCAAATAGGCCCGGAGGGTCTCGCGTTCGTTTCCGGTCAGGGGCGGGCTGATGCGTTCCATGCCGTCGATCATGCCCGCGGCCCCGCCGGCCCGGAACCCCCCGGCCCGCTCGCGGCGGCCGCCCGCTCACGCCTCCCACAGGTACGGCACCGTCACCCCCAGCACCCCGAACCCCAGCCGCTCCAGGATCGGGCGGCTCTCCGACGAGGCGTCCACCTGGAGGTACGGGATCCCCCGCCCGGCCGCGATGCGGGCGCGGTGGGCCACCAACAGGCGGTAGACGCCCCGGCCCCGCCACGCGGGATCCGTACCGCCGCCCCAGAGGCCGGCGAACGGCAGGCCCGGCCGCATCTCCATCCGGGCCGCCGAGACCGGGGTGTCGCCCGCCATCGCGAGCACGGCCGCGAGCGAGTCCGGCTCCTCCCGCAGCATGCCGAGCACCTGCTCCCGGATGTGCGGCCGGTCCGTGCCGAAGGCCCGCCCGTGGACCTGCATCATCAGGTCCACTCCGGCCTCGTCCGTCACCACCCGCAGCGTGATCCCCGCCGGCGGTTCCACCGGCAGCTGTGCGAGCTCCGCGGCCAGGCCCACCATCAGCGTCTCGGCGGGCTCCGGCGCGAACCCGGCAGCCTCCAGCCGCCCCCCGAGGTCCGCCGGCCGGTCGTGCCCGTACAGCTTCCACTCGAACTCGGACGCGCCGAGCCCGCCGAAGAACGCGACCTGTGCGGCGATCTCCGCGTCCGCCGTCCCCTCGTCGAGGTCCGACCAGAGCACGCCGTTCCAGCCCGGCCCGGGCACGGACTGGCGTACGACCCCGCCCGCCCGCTCCACGCGGGCGCCCGCCGCGTCGGGCCGGGCGTCCCGGCGCATCACCGCGTCGTAGAGGTCCCGGATCCGCGTCAACTCGTCACGATCGATCGTCATCGGCCCAGCTGAGCAGCGGACGGCGGGTCGCACAACTGCATTAGCCTCGCCCCGTGAACGCCGACTCCACCATCTACACCGGCAAGGCCACGCCCGACGCGGCCGCCGACCGCGGCTGGCTCCTGGGCCACTTCAAGGACCCCGCCGACCCCCGCCACAGTCAGGACGTGGAGATCAAGTGGGGGGTCCACCCGAAGGGCGACGCCCGGGAGCGGTGGGCGACCGCGGAGCGGCGCACCGCCCTGCTGGTGCTGATCAGCGGACGCTTCCGGCTGGACTTCCCGGAACGCAGCGTCGTCCTCGCCGAACAGGGCGACTACGTCCTGTGGGGGCGCGGCGTGGACCACTCCTGGTACGCCGAGGAGGACGCGGTGGTCCTCACTGTCCGGTGGCCCTCGGTCCCGGGCTACCGGGTCGACGGGCCCGAGGAGCCGCGGGCCGTCGGGGAGCCCGACACCCCCGGCGCCGTGACCAAGGACCCGTACCACCCGGCCGGCCTGTGACGATGCACACGAAACGGGCCGACGATCACGAAACGCTGAGATCGTGACGCTGTACACCACATGGGTCGAAATGGTGTGCACCACCTGGGCCGGAACCTCGGGGCGACCCCCCGGGCCACCGGCCGGGCCTTCACGATCTGAAGTGTTCAGTTCATGCGTTCTTTGCGACGGGCCGTCCTCCCGGTAAAGATCCGAACCACCAGGGAGCACGTCCGTTGGCAGCAATCGCGCGGTGGTGCACGCGCCACCGACTCCTCGCCGTCCTGATCTGGCTGCTCGCACTCGGCGCGAGCGCGGCGGCCGCGGGAACCGCGGGATCGGCGTTCTCCAACGACTACGAGGTGCCCGGCACCGAGTCCGCCAAGGCCCACGCCCTCCTGCGCGAGGGCTTCCCCGGCCAGGGCGGCGACACCGACACCGTCGTGTGGCGGGCACCGGACCACCAGAACGCCCGCACCCCGGACATCGAGGCGCGCATGACCCGCGCCCTGGACACCATCGCCGCGCTCCCCGGCGTCGGCTCGGTCGCCGGCCCGTACGGACCGGGCCCCGAGAGCGCCGCACGCATCAGCCCCGACGGGCGCACCGCCTACGCCGTCGTGACCTTCGACCGGCAGGCGGACGCCGTACCCCGGGGCCAGGCCCAGGCGGTCGTCGACGCGGCGAAGAACCCCGGCACCGAGGCGTACGGCCTGCGCGTCGAACTCGGTGGCCGCGCCATCGGCCTGACGGAGGCCCCCACCGCCCACCTCGCCGAGGTCATCGGCGTCGCCATCGCCGCCCTGGTGCTCTTCCTCGCCTTCGGCTCGCTCGCCGCGAGCCTGCTGCCCCTCGCGACCGCGCTGGTCAGCGTGGGCACCGCCTACTTCGGCATCACCCTGCTCGGGCACGCGATGCCGGTCGCCGACTTCGCCCCGATGCTCGGCACCCTCGTCGGCCTCGGCGTCGGCATCGACTACGCGCTGTTCATCGTGACCCGCCACCGCAAGGGCCTGCTGCGCGGCCTGCCCGTGGACGAGGCGGCGGAGAGCGCCGTCGCCACCACCGGCCGGGCCGTCGTCTTCGCCGGAGCCACCGTCTGCATCGCCCTGCTCGGCATGCTCGTGCTGCGGCTGAACTTCCTCGACGGCGTCGCGATAGCGGCCTCCGTCACCGTGGTCCTGACCGTCGCCGCGTCGGTCACCCTGCTCCCGGCGCTGCTCTCGTACATCGGGACGCGCGCGCTGTCCCGCCGCGAGCGCCGCAGGCTCGCCGCCGAGGGGCCGCGGCCCGAGCGGACCACCGGGTTCGCCGTCCGCTGGTCCGCGTTCGTGGAGCGCCGCCCCAAGCTGCTGGGCGCCGTCGCCACCGCCGTCATGCTGGTGCTGGCCCTGCCCACCCTCTTCCTCCACCTCGGCACCTCCGACCAGGGCAACAACCCGGCCGGTTCCACCACCCGGCAGGCGTACGACCTGCTGGCGCAGGGGTTCGGCCCCGGCACGAACGGCCCGCTGACCGTCGTCGCCCGCCTCGACGGCGCCGGGGACCGGCTCGCCGCCGGGCGGCTGGCCGAAGCGCTCCGTACGACGGAGGGCGTGGCCTCCGCCGGCCCGGCCGTCTTCAACCGGAGCGGGGACACGGCCGTGGTGACCGTCGTACCGGACTCCGCCCCGCAGTCCCGGGACACGAGCGCCCTCGTCGACACCCTGCGCACGGAGGTCGTCCCGCGCGCCGCGGACGGCAGTTCCATGCAGGTCCACGTGGGCGGGGTGACGGCCGGCTACGACGACTTCGCCGAGGTCATCGTCGGCAAGCTGCCGCTGTTCGTCGGGGTGGTCATCGCCCTCGGCTGCGTCCTGCTGCTGCTGGCCTTCCGGTCCATCGGCATCCCGCTCAAGGCCGCCGCCATGAACATCGCCGCCGTCGCCTCCTCCTTCGGGGTGGTCGTGGCGGTCTTCCAGTGGGGCTGGGGCAGCGAACTGCTCGGCCTGGGCAGCGCAGGGCCGATCGAACCCTTCCTGCCCGTGATCATGGTGTCCGTGCTCTTCGGGCTCTCCATGGACTACCAGGTCTTCCTCGTCAGCCGGATGTACGAGGAGTGGCTGGAGACCGGCGACAACCGGCGCGCCGTCCGCGTCGGCCTCGCGGAGACCAGCCGGGTCATCAACTCGGCGGCCGTCATCATGATCTCCGTGTTCCTCGCCTTCGTCCTCAGCGGTGACCGGATCATCGCGATGTTCGGCATCGCGCTCGCCGCGGCCGTGGCCCTCGACGCCTTCGTGCTGCGGACCCTCCTGGTCCCGGCCCTGATGCACCTGCTCGGCGGCGCGAACTGGTGGCTGCCCGGCTGGCTCGACCGCCGACTGCCGCGGATCAGCATCGAGCCCCCCGAACACCGCCCGGGCGCGGTGCTTCCGGGGCACCGGCCCGCCGCGGAACCCGCCGCGAGCGCCGCCCGGACGTAGCCGCGGTCCGGGGAGGCGGCGTCCTCAGGGGCGTCGGGAGCCGAATTTCAAGCCCGGCCCGCCGTCGGCGCCGAATTCTCATGGACCTCTCAGACAGGCCGCCTACGGTGCCCGGCATGGACACCACGAAGACCCCCGCCCCGAACGCCCCCGAGGCGGACACCACCCCCACCGACCTCACGAAGGCCGAGGCCCCCCAGCCCGCCGGGGCCGAGACCGAGACGGCGGACAAGACCGCGGACAAGACCGCGGACAAGACCGCGGACACGACCGCGGACACGACCGCGACGGAGTCCGCGAGCGAGTCCGCGCCCGCGGGCGACGCCGCCGCGAACGACGCCGAGCCCGCGGACCAGGACCTCGACGAGGACGACGCGTTCGACGAGGAGCACGCCGACGAGGAGGCACGGTCCGGCGGCGTCGGAGCCGCCGCGTCCGCCGTCGTGGCCGCCGGCCTCGGGCTCGTCGCGCTCAGCGGCAGCTGGGGCTCCCGCGTCCTGGCCGAGCGCCAGACCCTCATAGGCCAGATCCAGGGCGACAAGTCGGCCCCGCCGGCGGACCAGATCTCCGCCCTGTACGGCGACGCCTGGCAGCTGACCGCCCTCGCCAACGGCGTCCTGTCCACCCTGGCCCTGCTCGTCGCCGTCTTCGTCCTGGCCCGCCCCGCCTTCGGCGCGCCCGGCCGCACCCTCCCGACCTGGGTCAGGGCCGTCGCCTGGGCCGCCGTCGCCCTCGGAGGCCTCGGCATCGTCGTGTTCGGCGCCATGTACTTCCTCCCGCTCCCGTCGGTCCCGGCGACCCCGACCCCGTGACCCGCCCGCCGTCCGGGGCCCGGCCCCCGGACGGCGCCGCCTTAGGCGCCCCGCAGGAGCCGGGGGCCCGGACTAAGGCCCCCCGCACCCCGCGGATGCGGCATGCTCCCGATGTGCCGGCACCCCCTGGGACGCGAATCTTGGAACACACCGAACGAGGTGTCCGAGAACAACGCGACCAGGGAGCACGAGATGTTCGAGTACGAGATGGCCAATGCCCGCCACGCCGAGCTCATCCGCCAGGCCGACGCGTACCGCCTGGTCCGGGAGGCGAGGAAGGCGCTGCGCCGCACCTCCTCCCGGAACCAGGAACCCGAAGGGGCGGTGAGAGGCCACCGGAGCCGCTTCACCCGCGCCGCGTAGTCCGCACCGAGACCCGGGGGAGCGGCAGGTGGTGGGCAGCGCACCGATATCGGGTGCCGCCGGGCAGGACGTCTGTGCGATGCTCGGCGGCGTGGAGACCAGATCAGTCAGCCCGGTGTTCGTCGGCCGAGCCGACGAACTGGCCGCACTCACCGACGCGCTGACGCGCGCCGAAGGCCGGGAACCGCAGGCCCTGCTCATCGGGGGAGAGGCAGGAGTCGGCAAGACCCGCCTCACGGAGGAGTTCCTCTGCGAGGCGGACCGGCGCGGCGCGGTGGTCGCCGTCGGAGGCTGCGTGGAGATCGGGGCGGAGGGACTTCCCTACGCCCCGTTCTCGACGGCGCTGCGCACCCTGCACCGCCTGCTCCCCGGCGAGTTGACGGCCGCGGCCGCGGGACAGGAGGACGAACTCGCCCGCATCCTCCCCGAACTCGGCGACACCCCGCGGGGCCCGCACGACGAGGAGAGCACCGCCCGCCTCTTCGAGCTGACCGCCCGGATGCTGGAGCGGCTCGCCGCCGACCGCACCCTCGTCCTCGTCCTGGAGGACCTGCACTGGGCGGACACCTCCACCCGGCACCTGCTCTCCTACCTCTTCCGCACCCTGGGCAGCGGCCGCCTCGTCGTCGTCGCCACCTACCGCGCGGACGACGTCCACCGCCGCCACCCGCTGCGCCCGCTGCTCGCCGAACTGGACCGGCTGCGGACCGTCCGGCGCATCGAGCTGCCCCGCTTCAACCGGGCCGAGGTGCGCCGCCAGCTCGCCGGCATCCTCGCCTCGCAGCCCGACGAGGACTTCGTCGACTCCGTCTTCGACCGGTCCGACGGCAACGCCTTCTTCGTCGAGGAACTCGTCGCGTCCCGGGCGAGCGGCTGCCGGGCCGGGCTCACCGAGTCCCTGCGCGACCTGCTCCTCGTCCGCGTCGAGGTCCTCCCGGACGAGGCCCAGCGAGTGGTCGCCGTCGTCGCCGAGGGCGGGTCCACCGTGGAGTACCCGCTGCTGCGCGCCGCCGCCGGACTCACCGAGGACGAGCTGATCGAGGCGCTGCGCGCCGCCGTCGGAGCCAACATCCTGCTCGCCACCGCCGACGGCGACGGGTACCGCTTCCGCCACTCGCTGGTCCGCGAGGCCGTCAGCGACGACCTGCTGCCCGGCGAGCGCTCCCGCGTCAACCGCCGCTACGCCGAGGCCCTGGAGCGCGACGACTCGCTGATCCGCGCCGAGGAGCGGGTCATCCGGCTGGCCAGCTACTGGTACCACGCGAACGACCCCGCCAAGGCGCTGCCCGCGGTGCTCGCCGCCTCCGTCGCCGCCCGCCGACGGCACGCCTACGCCGAGCAACTGCGCCTGCTGGAGCGGGCCATGGACCTCTGGGAGAGCGCCCCGGAGGAGGTCCGCGAAGCGCTCCGCCCGGCGGACTACACCGAGGTGTACCCGCCGTGCGGGTGCGATCCCGCCACCACTCCGCTCCAGCGGATCGACCTGCTGGCCGAGGCGACCGTCGCCGCCCGCTACGGCGGGGAGCCGGAACGCGCCGTGAAGATCACCAAGACCGCGCTCAGGATGCTGGAGGCCGACGGGGACCCGCTGCGGGCCGCCTGGTTCTGGACCGAGCGCTCCCGGCTGGTGTCCGGCCTTGGCCGGAGCGACGGCTGGGAGGAGATCGGCAGGGCCCAGGAGCTGGTCAAGGGACTGCCGCCGTCGCACGTGCACGCCGAGGTCCTCGTCCGCGCCGCGGGCTGGGGCATGCTCCACGACCCGGGCCCCGGCAACCTCGTCGCCGCCGAACGGGCCGTGGCGTACGCGCGGATGGTCGGCGCCGGGGAGACCGAGCTGAACGCGCGGATCACCGTCGGCTGCCTGCTCACCGACTCCGGCACCGGGGAGGACGGCCTCGCCGAGCTGCACGCGGTCAAGGACCGGGCCACCGCACTCGGCCTCCCCCTGATCGCCGGACGCGCCTACATCAACCTCACCTCCCAGCTGGAAAGCGCGGGACGCTCCCGGGAAGCCGTCGAGCTGGCGGCTCGGGGCATCGAACTCGTCACCCGAGCCAGGCTGTTGGACACCGAGGCGTGGGTGCGCGGCAACATGGCCGAGAGTCTCTACAGCCTCGGCCGGTGGGACGAGGCCGCCGAGGAGGCCCGGCGCACCCTGCTCGTCGGCCAGAGCGCCGCCCCCCGTGGATCGGCCTCCGCACGGCTGGCCTATCTGGCGCTGGCCCGCGGGGAGTTGACGGAGGCCGCCCACCGGCTCGCCGCCTCACACGCGCACTTCGGCACCCACGAGACCCAGCCCCAGCACCGGATACCGCTGTTCCGCCTCGCGGTGGGGGTCGCCGCGGGGGAGGGCCGCATCGCCGACGCCCGGACCGCGATGGCCGCGGCCGCCGACTTCGGCTTCCCGCTCGGACAGCACCGCTACGCCTGGCCGCTGCTGCTCGCCGCGGCCACCGCCGAGGCGGACGCCCGGGGGCTCCCCGCCGCGGAGGGCGGCCGAGCAGCCGCCCTGGACCTGCTGCGCACCACCGCCCGCACCCTGGCCAGCCCGAACCCGGTGTGGACCGCCCACGCCGAGTACGTCCGGGCCGAGCTGCGCCGCGCCGAGGCACGGGACGCGGTCGCCGACTGGGCCGCCGTGGAGGAGGCCGTCCGCCCCTTGGAGCGCCCGTACCTGCTGGCCCGGGCCCGCCACCGGCTCGCCGAGGCACTGCTGGCGTCCGGAGCCGACCGGGAACCCGCGGCCGCCCTGCTCCGGGACGCCCACACCACCGCGGACGGTCTCGGCGCCCGCCGGCTCCGCGAGGACCTCGCCCTGCTCGCCCAGCGCGCCCGGATCCCCCTGACCACCGGGGCCGCGGAAACCCGGCCGGCCCCGCCCGCCCCGGACACCGACCCCGCCGAGTCCCTCGGCCTGACCGGCCGCGAGCGGGAGGTACTGCGCCTGGTCGCGGAAGGTCACACCAACCGCCAGATCGCCGGAGAGCTGTTCATCTCCCCGAAGACGGCGAGCGTGCACGTCTCGAACATCCTCGCGAAGCTGGGCGTCGCGGGGCGGGGCGAGGCGGCCGCCCTCGCCCACCGGCTGCGCCTGTTCGCGGTCCCCGGTCCGGTCAGTCCCCCGTCGGAGGCTGCCCGGCGGGGCGTATGAACACCGTGCCGGACTCGAGGTCTATCGGGCCCCGCCCCGGGTCCCCGTCCTCGACGTCGACCCGGGACAGCTCCAGGCGCTTCTTCTCCTCGTCCGCGTGCCTGCGCCCCGGGCTGAACAGCTGCTCGATCATGTTGAACACCGCGTCCACCGCACCTTCCGCCCCGTCGCCGGGGTCCTCCGTCGCGTTACACCACACCGTCCACGCCGTACGTCGTCCCCGCCGTCGCGTCGCCGACGCCGCCGACCGTCGCCGACGACGTCACCGACGACGTCACCGCGCCGTCAGCGTCAGGATCCTGTCGTCGCCCGCTTCCGGCGACCCGCGCCCGTCCGTCTCGCTCGTGACCAGCAGCAGCTTGTCGCCGCCCAGGGCCACCACGGACCGCAGGCGGCCGTACTTCCCCTCCAGGAAGGCCTCGGGCTCCGCCACCGGGTCCGCCCCGGACAGCGGGATCCGCCACAGCCGGTTCCCCTTCAGGCCCGCCATCCAGACCGACCCCTGCGCCCAGGCGATCCCGCTCGGCGAGGCCTCGTCGGTCTTCCAGACGGCCACCGGATCGCGCATGCCGGGCCGACCCGCCTTGCCCTCCGCCTCCGGCCAGCCGTAGTTCGCACCGGGCTCGATCAGGTTCAGCTCGTCCCAGGTGTTCTGGCCGAACTCGGCGGCCCACAGCCGCTTGTCCCCGTCCCAAGCGAGGCCCTGCACGTTGCGGTGCCCGTAGGAGTAGACGACCGAGTCCGCCTCCGGGTTTCCGTGCACCGGGTCCCCGTCCGGGGTCATGCGCAGGATCTTGCCGCCCAGCGACTCCTTGTCCTGCGCGAGCCCGGTCTCACCCGTCTCGCCCGTGCCCGCGTAGAGCATCTTGTCGGGGCCGAAGGCGATCCGGCCGCCGTTGTGGATCAGCCCCTTGGGGATGCCGCGGAACACGGTGTCCGGAGCGCCCAGCTGCTGCCCGGCGGGTCTGCGCTCGTCGTAGCGCATCCGGGCGATGCGGTTGTCGCCCTCGGTGGTGAAGTAGGCGTACACCATCCGGTCCGAAGCGAAGTCCGGCGACAGGGCCAGGCCCAGCAGCCCGCCCTCCCCGCCCGGGGCGACCCCGGGCACCGACCCGATCCGCGTCACCGTGCCCGAACCGGCCTCGACCCTGCTGATCGTGCCCCTGTCCCGCGAGGCGACCAGCAGGTCCCCGCCCTGCAACGGGGCCACCCCCCACGGGGACTCCAGGCCCTTGGCGACCTCGCCGGTCACCGTCACCGCGCCCTTCGCCGGCGGGGCCGACACCGACGGGGAGCCCGAAGGGGCCCCCGGGGGGCCCGGCGACCCGGAGCCCGCGGCCGAGCCCGGTGGCGAGCCGCCCGGCCGGGCGCCGTCGACGCCGGCCGGCGAACAGCCGGTGGCCAGCAGTGCTCCGCACCCGGCCAGCACGACCGCGCCCAGCACGCCCCCGTTCAGCACGCCCCGGCGCCGCGCGCCCCGCCCCCCGAACACCACACGTGTGAACCGCATCGCCCTGCTCCCTTCCCGTGCCCCGACCGTGCCCTTCACCCGTCTCAACCTCTCCGGCAGCTGCCGAAGTTCCACCGCTCGTACACTCGATCGAGTGGTTGCGGGTCAGTCCCAGGCTCCCACCGCCACCGGCAGCGCCGCCATCTCCGCAAGATCGGCCGCCGAGAGGAGCACCTCCGCCGCCCCCGCGTTCTCCGCGGCCCACGGCGCCCGGTCGGCCCCCGGGACGGGCACCACCTGCGGCCCCTGCGCCAGTACCCACGCCAGCGCCACCTGCGCCGCCGTGACACCGGGCCCGTGCCGCCGCGCCACCCGGCGCAGAGCCGCCACGAGCACCTGGTTCGACGCCATCGCGTCCGCCGTGAACCGCGGGTGGCGCGCCCGCACGTCCTGCGGCTCGAACCCCTCGCCCGGCGTGAGCGTCCCGGTCAGGAAACCGCTGCCCAGCGGCATCGCCGCCAGGAACCCCACTCCGCGGTCCGCGCACCACGGGAGCAGCTGCCACGCCGCCTGCGGCGACCACACCGACAGTTCCGCCTGCACCGCGCTCACCGGAAACACCTGCTGGGCGCGTTCCAGGTGCCGCAGCGTCGTCCCGTACGCCCGGTCCCCGCCGCGCCCCGCACCCGGCCCGGCCCCGGCGCCGAGCGCGCAGAAGCCGAGCGCCCGCACCTTCCCGGCGCCCACCAGCTCCGCCATCGCCCCCCAGGTCTCCTCCACGGGCACGTCCGGGTCCACCCGGTGCAGCTGGTAGAGGTCTATGACGTCGGTCCGCAGCCGCCGCAGCGAGGCGTCGCAGGCCCTGCGCACGTAGCCCGGACGCCCGTCCGCCACCACGTGCTGGGCGTCGGCCCGCAGCCCCACCTTGGCCGACACGAACGCGTCCGGCCGCCGCTCCCGCAGCACCCGGCCCAGTAGCAGCTCGTTGGTGAACGGCCCGTACACGTCGGCCGTGTCCAGCAGGTTCGAACCGAGGTCCAGCGCCGCGTGCACCGCCGCCAGCGACTCCTGCCCGCGCCGCCGCGAGGGCGCGTACGCCCAGCTCATCGGCATGCAGCCGAGACCGACGGCGCCCACCGTCAGCGCCCCCGCCCCGATCGACCTGAGCTCCACCCTGCGTCCCCCTCCCGGTCCGGAAACAAACTAACGGCTCGAACCGGCCGCCCTGGCATAGCCTCGTGATCATGACTGCAAAGACCGCGGACGTCTGGCTCCCCTTCCCCGCCGAGGAGATCGAGGGCCTGCCCGACTCCTTCCGATACCGCCGGTGGGACGGTGAGGACGACTTCCCGGCCGACCCGGCCGACTGCGTCTTCTACGTCGCCCCGTACATGAAGTCCCCCGAGGTCACCGTGCGCCCGCTGGCCGCCATGCCCGCCCTCAGGGTCGTCCAGACGCTCACCGCGGGCATCGACCACGTCCTCGGCGGCCTCGGCGACCTGCGCCCCGGCGTACGGCTGTGCAACGCCGCCGGCGTCCACACCGCCAGCACCGCCGAGCTGGCCCTCACCCTGGCCCTCGCCTCCCTGCGCGGCATCCCCGGCATGGTCCGCGGCCAGGACCGCGAGGAGTGGCACGGCGGGTTCTACGAAGCCCTCGCCGACAAGTCCCTCCTGATCGTCGGCTACGGATCGATCGGCTCGGCCGTCGAGGACCGGCTCGTCCCCTTCGAGTGCGGGCCGGTCGCACGCGTCGCCCGCACGGCGCGCACCACGGCGCGCGGTCCCGTGCACGCCCTCGCCGACCTCCCGCGACTCCTCCCGCAGGCCGATGTGGTGGTCCTCACGACACCGCTGACCGACCAGACCAGGGGCCTCGCCGACGCCGGGTTCCTGCGCCGGATGAAGGACGGGGCCCTGCTCGTGAACGTGGCGCGCGGCCCCGTCGTCGACACCGCGGCCCTCCTCGCGGAGGTGGAGTCGGGGCGGCTGCGCGCGGCACTCGACGTCACCGACCCGGAACCGCTGCCCGCCGGCCATCCGCTCTGGCATGCTCCGAACGTCCTGATCACTCCTCATGTCGGCGGCAGCAGCTCGGCGTTCGAACCCCGCGCCAAGCGACTGCTCGCCCGCCAGCTCGCCCGGTTCGCCGCCGGAGAGCCCGTGGAGCACACGGTGCTGGTCACCGGGTGACGGCCGGCGGGCACGCTCCGCAGTCACGCGAATGCGGGCGGTGGGTACAACTCCCCGCGTGGTAACGGAGCGTAGAGATGCTATGTCCCTGAGTGACGAAAGTGGTGTATCGTCCGGAAGAAGGGGCTGCGCCACGAACGTCTGGCGCTGGGGAGTGATCGGACACTTTGGGGGGCGACGGGCGATGTACGGCCAATGGACGAAGGATCCGACGCGGCAGAGCCGCCGCAGGCGACGACGGGGTGCCCCCAAGCCGGCAGGCGAGGGGGACCGGTGAGTGCCCCGGGGGCGGCGCTCCTGAACCGGCCCTCCCTCTCGGGCGGAGGCCGGGGAGTGGCCGTCCAGGTACTCCTGGCAGTGGTGTGGGGGGGATACGCCGTCGGCGCCGGCCTCGGCTGGGGCAGCGATGAACTGGCCGACATCATGGGTGACTTCGGCCTCAGCGCCGCGGCCCTCGTCGCCGCCGGATCCTGCTACGTGTACGCGCGCACCCATGCGAACCGTGACCGGCTCGCCTGGGTGCTCTTTGCTCTCTCGTCCCTGATGTCCGCCTGCGGCAACGGCATCTGGGGCTGGTACGAGGTCGTGATCCACGAGGAGATGCCGAGCCCGTCCCCGGCACAGTTCTTCTTCCTCTGCTTCGCCCCGCCGGCGATCGTCGGACTCCTCGTGCTCGCCAAGCGCCCCGTCACCCGGGCCGGCTGGCTCTGCCTCGCCCTCGACTCCTGGCTGATCGCCGGATCGCTGCTGATCCTGTCGTGGAGCCTGGCCCTCGCCAAGGCGGCCAGGTCCCACAACGGGGAGAACGTGGCGGGCGCCGCCCTCGAACTCGCCTACCCGCTCCTGGACATCGCCCTCGTTTCCATAGTGCTCGTCCTGCACTTCCGGCGCTCCGCGACGAACCGCTCCGCCGTCAACATGGCCATCGCGGCCCTCGCGCTCACGGTCCTGTGCGACGCCATCTTCACGTCACCGCTGCTGAAGGAGACCTACAGCTCCGGCGAGCTCCTCGACGCGGGATGGTTCGCCGGCTCCCTGCTGCTCGCGTACGCGCCCTGGGGCGCCCGCCGGGCCGGCGCCGCGCACGAGGCCGTGGAAGCCCCCGGACCGCGGCCCGTCAGCCGCCCGATCGCCCGGTCGCTGCCCGCGCTGATCCCGTACCTCGCCGCGGCCGTCTGCACGCTCGGCATCCTCTACAACGTGATCGAGAGCCGCAGCGTCGACAAGGTCGTCGTCGTCACGGGCTGCACCGTCGTGCTCGCCCTCGTGGTCCGCCAGGGCATCATGCTCCTCGACAACATCGCGCTGACCCAGGAACTGGCCCAGAAGGAGAACCACTTCCGCTCCCTGGTCCAGGGCTCCAGCGACGTCATCATGATCGCCGCACCCACCGGGACCCTGCGCTACGTCAGCCCCGCCGCCGCCGGGGTCTACGGCCGCGAGGCCGAGGAGCTGGTCGGCACCGAGCTCGCCACCCTGATCCACCCCGACGACCTCGGCCGCGTGGTCCACGAGGTGCGCCGCTTCCTCGCCGCACCGCCCACCGAGGAGCCCACCACCCGCATCGAGTGCCGGTTCAAGTCCGGCGGTGGCGAATGGCTCAACGTCGAGTCCACCGTCAACCGCCACCAGGGCGGCCTCATCCTCAACAGCCGCGACGTCACCGAGCGGGTCCGGCTCCAGGCACAGCTCCAGCACAGCGCCGAGCACGACCCCCTGACCGACCTGCCCAACCGGGCCCTCTTCACCCGGCGCGTCCGCCAGGCGCTCACCGGACGGCGCGCGGGCGACCAGAGCACCGCCGTGCTCTTCATCGACCTCGACGGCTTCAAGGCGGTCAACGACACCATCGGCCACCAGGCCGGCGACGAACTGCTCATCGAGGCCGCCCACCGGCTCCAGGACTCCGTCCGGGCCGGGGACACCGCGGCCCGCCTCGGAGGGGACGAGTTCGCCGCGCTGATCCTGGGCGACGGCAGCCGCGACCGCAGCGCCCGCGAGTACCAGGTGCACGAGATCGCCGACCGGCTGCGCACCACCCTCTCCCAGCCCTACCGCATCGCGGGCAACGAGGTCCGGGTCGCCGCCAGCATCGGGGTGGCCTTCGCCGACCCCGGCATCACCCCTTCGGACCTGATGCGCAACGCGGATCTCGCGATGTACCGGGCCAAGGCGGGCGGCAAGAACCGCGTCGAGCTGTACGCCCCGCAGATGCAGGCCGAGGTGGTCCGCAAGGCGGAGCTGGCGGGGCGCCTGCGGACCGCGCTGCACGAGGGCGAGTTCGCCCTGCTGCACCAGCCCGTGGTGTCGCTGGCCACCGGCGAGGTCTCGGTCGTGGCCGCCCAGGCCCGCTGGCGCTCCGCCCAGGGGATCCTCTTCACCCCGGCCGAGTTCCTGCGCGTCGCCGAGTACAGCGAGGGCGCCACCTCCGCCGGCCCCGACGCCTTGCGGACCGCCGAGCTGGGCCGCTGGCTGCTGGAGGAGGCCGTCGAACAGGCCGCCGACCGGCACCGGGCCGGGCACGGCGTACCGGTGGCCGTACGGATGACCGCCCAGCGGCTCCTCGACCGCTCCATGCCGCCCGGCTCCGTGGAGGCTTTGCTGACCCGGCACGGGCTGCCCTCCGGGGCCCTCGTCCTGGAGCTGGCCGTCTCCGACCCCCGGGTCCCCTTCGACGACCTGGAGCGCCGTCTGGCGGCCCTGCACCGGCTGGGGGTGGGCATCGCCCTCGACGGCTTCGGCAGCGGCTACGCGGCCATCAGCGCCCTGCGACGGCTCCCGGTGGACATGCTCAAGCTGGACCGGGGCCTGGTGGAGGGGGTGGTGGAGTCCGCCCGCCTCCACAAGATCACCGCAGGCCTGTTGCGGATCGCAAACGACCTGGGCATGCAGTCGGTGGCCGACGGGGTGGACCTCCCCGAGCAGGTCGCCACCCTGCGCGCCATGGGCTGCACCCACGGCCAGGGAATGGCCTTTTCCGGCCCCCTCGACGAGTACAGGCTGCGCCGCGCGCTCGTGCGCGGTACGTTCCCCGTACCGGGCGGGGCGGTGCAGCCCGCCTTGGCCGGGGGCTCGCCAGCGGGTTCGATGGCCATCCACAGAGGCTCACATAATGAGACGCCCGTCCCACCTACTTGACATCCACCTCCCGCCGGAGGGAGGGTCAGTGTCATGCGCACCCGAATTCTCGTACTTGGAAAGCGCGTCGGCTGAAGCCGGGACCAGCATGTCCCCGCTCAACGCACCCGACGCGCTCCCCTCGCCTGCCTCCCGGCACGAGGGGTTTTTTGTTGCACTGGCACAGAGTCGAATCCTCGTGAAACCCTCAGCTTCGAGAAGAGAATGCCGATGACCGAGCAGGCCACCGGGGCCCACCATCCGCAGCCGCGGCCCCGTTCCGGCGGACACCAGTCCGCTGCAGTTGAGCACGTCACGGGTGCGCAGGCCCTCATCCGCTCTCTCGAAGAGGTGGGGTGCGACACCGTCTTCGGCATTCCGGGCGGCTGCATCCTCCCCGCGTACGACCCGATGATGGACTCGAAGAAGGTCCGCCACATCCTGGTCCGCCACGAGCAGGGCGCGGGCCACGCCGCCACCGGCTACGCGCAGGCCACCGGCAAGGTCGGCGTCTGTATGGCCACGTCCGGTCCGGGCGCCACCAACCTGGTCACCCCGATCGCCGACGCGCACATGGACTCCGTGCCGCTGGTCGCGATCACCGGGCAGGTCGCCTCCAAGGCGATCGGCACCGACGCCTTCCAGGAGGCGGACATCGTCGGCATCACGATGCCGATCACCAAGCACAACTTCCTGGTCACCCGGGCCGCGGACATCCCGCGGACCATCGCCGAGGCCTTCCACATCGCCGCCACCGGCCGCCCCGGTCCGGTCCTCGTCGACATCGCCAAGGACGCCCTCCAGGCGAAGACCACCTTCTCGTGGCCGCCCGCGCAGGACCTCCCGGGCTACCGGCCGGTCACCAAGCCGCACGCCAAGCAGATCCGCGAGGCCGCCAAGCTCATCTGCCAGGCCAAGCGCCCGGTCCTGTACGTCGGCGGCGGCATCATGAAGTCCGGCGCGAGCGCCGAGCTGAAGGTCCTCGCCGAGCTCACCGGCGTCCCGGTCACCACGACCCTGATGGCCCTGGGCGCCTTCCCCGACAGCCACCCGCTGCACGTCGGGATGCCCGGCATGCACGGCGCGGTCACCGCCGTCACCGCGCTCCAGAAGGCGGACCTGCTCATCGCGCTGGGCACCCGCTTCGACGACCGCGTCACCGGCAAGCTCGACAGCTTCGCCCCCTTCGCCAAGATCATCCACGCGGACATCGACCCGGCGGAGATCGGCAAGAACCGCGCGGTCGACGTCCCGATCGTCGGTGACGCCCGCGAGGTCATCGCCGACCTGGTCCAGGCCGTCCAGGCCGAGCACACCGACGGCAAGGCCGGCGACTACAGCGCCTGGTGGAAGGACCTCAGCCGCTGGCGGGAGACGTACCCGCTGGGCTACGACCTGCCCGAGGACGGGATGCTCTCCCCCCAGCAGGTCATCGAGCGGATCGGCGCGCTCGCCCCGCAGGGCACCGTCTTCACCGCGGGCGTCGGACAGCACCAGATGTGGGCCGCGCACTTCGTCCAGTACGAGGAGCCGCGCACCTGGCTCAACTCCGGCGGCGCCGGAACCATGGGCTACGCGGTCCCGGCCGCCATGGGCGCGAAGGTCGGCATGCCCGACCGCACCGTCTGGGCGATCGACGGCGACGGCTGCTTCCAGATGACCAATCAGGAACTGGCCACCTGCGCGCTGAACAACATCCCGATCAAGGTCGCGATCATCAACAACGGCGCTCTGGGCATGGTCCGCCAGTGGCAGACCCTCTTCTACAACCAGCGCTACTCCAACACGGTGCTGCACGGCGAGGAGACCGGTCACGCCGCCGCAGGCTCCCAGCTCGGCGAGTCCGCCGCCCCCCGCAAGGGCACCCGCGTCCCGGACTTCGTCAAGCTGTCCGAGGCCATGGGCTGCGTGGCGCTGCGCTGCGAGGACCCGGCCGACCTGGACAAGGTCATCGCCGAGGCCAACGCGATCAACGACCGCCCGGTCGTGATCGACTTCATCGTCCACGAGGACGCCATGGTGTGGCCGATGGTCGCCGCCGGCACCTCCAACGACGAGGTCATGGCAGCCCGGGGCGTCCGTCCCGACTTCGGCGACAACGAAGACGACTGAGCCGAGAGAGCCTGAGAGAGAGAACGACTCACATGTCCAAGCACACGCTCTCCGTCCTGGTCGAGAACACGCCCGGCATCCTCGCCCGGATCGCCGCGCTGTTCTCCCGCCGCGGGTTCAACATCGACTCCCTCGCGGTCGGCGTCACCGAGCACCCCGACATCTCCCGCATCACCATCGTCGTGAATGTCGAGGACCTCCCGCTCGAACAGGTGACCAAGCAGCTCAACAAGCTGGTCAACGTGCTCAAGATCGTCGAGCTGGAGCCGCACAACGCCATCGAGCGCGAACTCGTCCTGGTGAAGGTCCGCGCCGACAACGAGACCCGCTCGCAGATCGTCGAGATCGTCCAGCTGTTCCGCGCCAAGACGGTCGACGTCTCCCCGGAGGCCGTCACCATCGAGGCCACCGGCGGCACCGACAAGCTCGGCGCGATGCTCAAGATGCTGGAGCCCTTCGGCATCAAGGAGCTCGTCCAGTCCGGCACGATCGCCATAGGGCGCGGCGGCCGGTCCATCACGGACCGCAGCCTGCGCGCACTCGACCGCAGCGCCTGACCGCAGCGCCCCGGCCGCGGCCAACCGGCCGCGGCCGGCCGCCCGACACGCCCCCGCCCGACACGCCCCGCCCGCATGGCGAGACCGGCGAACTCAGATTCCGTTCCCCGCCGTACGGTGGGAGCAACACCAGCGCACCAAGGAGATATCCCAGTGGCCGAGCTGTTCTACGAGAACGACGCCGACCTGTCCATCATTCAGGGCCGCAAGGTCGCTGTCATCGGCTACGGCAGCCAGGGCCACGCCCACGCGCTGTCGCTCCGTGACTCCGGCGTCGACGTCGTCGTCGGTCTGAAGGAGGGCTCGAAGTCCAAGGCCAAGGCCGAGGAGCAGGGTCTCAAGGTCGTCCCGGTGTCCGAGGCCGCCGCCTGGGCGAACGTCATCATGATCCTCACCCCGGACCCGCTCCAGGCCGAGATCTACGAGGAGTCCATCAAGGACCACCTCGAAGAGGGCGACGCGCTCTTCTTCGGCCACGGCTTCAACATCCGCTACGGCTTCATCAAGCCCCCGGCCAACGTGGACGTCGCCCTGGTCGCCCCGAAGGGCCCGGGCCACCTGGTCCGCCGCCAGTACGAGGAAGGCCGCGGCGTGCCCTGCATCGCCGCCGTCGAGCAGGACCACTCGGGCAGTGCCTTCGCCCTCGCGCTCTCGTACGCGGCCGGCATCGGCGGCACCCGCGCCGGCGTCATCAAGACCACCTTCACCGAGGAGACCGAGACCGACCTGTTCGGTGAGCAGGCCGTCCTCTGCGGTGGCGCCTCCGCCTTGGTCAAGGCCGGTTTCGAGACCCTGACCGAGGCCGGCTACCAGCCGGAGATCGCGTACTTCGAGTGCCTGCACGAGCTGAAGCTCATCGTGGACCTCATGTACGAGGGCGGCCTGGAGAAGATGCGCTGGTCGGTCTCCGAGACCGCCGAGTGGGGCGACTACATCACCGGCCCCCGCGTCATCACCGACGCCACCAAGGCCGAGATGAAGAAGGTCCTCGCGGAGATCCAGAGCGGCGAGTTCGCCAACACCTGGATGGCCGAGTACAAGGCCGGTCTGCCGAAGTACAACGCGTACAAGAAGGCCCACGAGGAGCACCTGCTCGAGACCACCGGCAAGAAGCTGCGCAAGCTCATGAGCTGGGTCGACAGCGACGAGAGCTGATCTCGCGGCGGCGGGGCCGGGACGGTGCGTCCCGCCCCCGCCGCACACCACCGGAAGGCCGGGACGGGTTCGGACGACGCCCTTCCGGAGGGCGGCTTGTCCACCCCGGCCAACCACGGACGGGTGATCCTTCCGTACAGGCGGAAATCCGGGCCGCCAACGCCACTACACTGCTCAACACATACGCGTCAGGCCCACAGTGTCGTGCGTCTTCCACGCGGCTACCCCCTCCACGCCTGCGGCCGTCGGGACGGCCGTCCGCAATGGACTTGTGAGGAACCACGTGAGCTCGAAACCTGTCGTACTCATCGCCGAAGAGCTGTCGCCCGCAACGGTGGACGCACTCGGTCCGGACTTCGAGATCCGGCACGTCAACGGCGCCGACCGCGCCGAGCTGCTGCCCGCGATCGTCGACGCCGACGCGATCCTCGTCCGCTCCGCGACCAAGGTCGACGCCGAGGCCATCGCCGCGGCGAAGAAGCTGAGGGTCGTCGCCCGCGCCGGTGTCGGTCTGGACAACGTCGACGTCTCCGCCGCCACCAAGGCCGGCGTGATGGTCGTCAACGCCCCGACCTCCAACATCGTGACCGCCGCCGAGCTCGCCTGCGGCCTGCTCGTCGCCACCGCGCGCAACATCCCGCAGGCCAACACCGCGCTCAAGAACGGTGAGTGGAAACGGAACAAGTACACGGGCGTCGAGCTGAGTGAGAAGACCCTCGGCGTCGTCGGCCTCGGCCGCATCGGCGTCCTGGTCGCCCAGCGCATGTCGGCCTTCGGCATGAAGATCGTCGCGTACGACCCCTACGTGCAGCCCGCGCGTGCCGCCCAGATGGGCGTCAAGATGCTGACGCTGGACGAGCTCCTTGAGGTCGCCGACTTCATCACCGTGCACCTGCCGAAGACCCCCGAGACCCTCGGTCTCATCGGGGACGAGGCCCTGCACAAGGTGAAGCCGTCCGTCCGCATCGTCAACGCCGCCCGCGGCGGGATCGTGGACGAGGCCGCGCTGTACACGGCCATCAAGGAGGGCCGCGTCGCCGGCGCCGGACTCGACGTGTACGCGAAGGAGCCCTGCACGGACTCCCCGCTCTTCGAGCTCGACCAGGTCGTCTGCACCCCGCACCTCGGCGCGTCCACGGACGAGGCCCAGGAGAAGGCCGGTGTGTCGGTCGCCAAGTCGGTGCGCCTCGCGCTGGCCGGCGAGCTCGTGCCCGACGCGGTCAACGTCCAGGGCGGCGTCATCGCCGAGGACGTCCGTCCGGGCCTGCCCCTCGCCGAGAAGCTCGGCCGCATCTTCACCGCCCTGGCGGGCGAGGTCGCGGTCCGTCTCGACGTCGAGGTCTGCGGCGAGATCACGCAGCACGACGTCAAGGTGCTCGAACTCTCCGCGCTCAAGGGCGTGTTCGAGGACGTCGTCGACGAGACGGTCTCCTACGTCAACGCCCCGCTGTTCGCGCAGGAGCGCGGCGTCGAGGTGCGGCTGACGACGAGTTCGGAGTCCCCGGACCACCGCAACGTGGTGACCGTCCGCGGCACCCTGTCGGACGGCTCGGAGGTCTCCGTCTCCGGCACGCTCGCGGGTCCGAAGCACCTGCAGAAGATCGTCGGCATCGGCGAGTACGACGTGGACCTGGCGCTGGCCGACTTCATGGTCGTGCTGCGCTACACCGACCGCCCGGGCGTGGTCGGCACCGTCGGCCGCATCCTCGGCGAGGCCGGCCTGAACATCGCGGGCATGCAGGTCGCCCGTGCCGAGGAGGGTGGCGAGGCGCTCGTCGTCCTCACCGTCGACGCCGAGGTCCCGGGGGGCGTCCTCGCGGACATCTCCGCCGAGATCGGCGCCGCCTCGGCGCGCACGGTCAGCCTCGGCTGATCGCGCACACCTGCTGAACGGGGGAAGGGCCCGGGGGAGACCCCGGGCCCTTCCGCGTTCCACCGCCCGCGCCGCCCCCGTCAGTTGTACGTGCCCCCGGGCACGGGGGCTCCGGGCGTTCCGGCCGGCTCCGCCGCGGGCGGGGCGGGGACTTCGGCCCGCCGCAGCAGGGTCGCGGCGAGCAGCGCCGCCCCGACCAGCAGCAGCGCGCCGCCCCAGGCCGCGTACTGCATTCCGTGGACGAAGGCCCCGCGGGCCAGGTCCAGCAGCCGGGTCCCCGCCGCCCCGCCGAGCTGGTGGGCGGTGGCCACGGCCCCGCCCAGGGTCTCCCGTACGGCGGACTCGGAGTCCGCGAGGTCGCGGCGGTAGACCGCGGTGCCGATGCTGCCCAGTACGGCCATGCCGAGGGCGCCGCCGAACTCGGCGCCGGTCTCCAGCAGGGAGCCGGCCTTCTCGGCGGGGGCCGCGCCACGGCGGCCACCGACAGCGGGATGCTCGGCAGGTCGGCGCGGCCGGGGGCCGGGTCCTTGAACTCCGGGACCAGCACGGGGACCAGGACCAGCAGGAGCAGCATCGCGGGCACGTTGACGAGGAAGACCGAGCCCCAGTGGAAGTGGTTCAGCATCACCCCGCTCATGACCGAGCCGAGGGCGACACCGCCGACCATGGCCCCGGACCAGATGGCGACGGCGCGGGCGCGCTGCCCGGCGTCCTGGAAGAGGTTGCGGACGAGGGCCAGCGTGGCGGGCATCAGGGTCGCGCCGCCGACGCCGAGCAGGACGCGGGCGGTGATCAGCATCTCGGCGCTGGTGGCGTAGGCCGCGCCGATGGAGGCGAGACCGAAGGCGGCCGCGCCGATCAGCAGCAGTTTGCGGCGGCCGATCCGGTCGCCGAGCGAGCCCATGGTGATCAGCAGGCCGGAGAGGGCGAAGGCGTAGCTGTCGAAGATCCAGAGCTGTCGGGTGGCGCTCGGGTCGAGCTCACGGGTGATGGCGGGGATGGCGAAGTAGAGGACGGAGACGTCCATCGAGACCAGGAGCAGCGGCAGCAACAGGACGGTGAAGGCGGTCCATTCGCGGCGGCCGGCGCGTCGCGCCGTGGCGGCGGGGTGCGTCATGAGGAGCAATGTACAGTCGTTTAATACGATCGTCTATGACGTACGTATGGAACTGTCGTCTAGGACGGTCGTCTTGCTACCGTGGCGGCATGGGACATCGTGAAGATCTGCTCGAAGGTGCCAAGAAGTGCCTGGTCGAGAAGGGGTTCGTGCGCACGACGGCGCGCGACATCGTGAGTGCCTCCGGTACCAACCTGGCGTCCATCGGCTACCACTACGGCTCGAAGGACGCGCTGCTCACCCAGGCGTTCATCGCCTTGATGGAGGAGTGGGGCGAGGGCTTCCAGTCCGGCCTCGGCGGGGAGGGCGGCTCGCTGGAGCGGTTCCGCGCGTTCTGGGAGGGCGTCCTGTCCGGGCACGAGGAGTCGGGACCCGTCTGGTCGGCCAGCATGGAGGTGGCGCTGAGCGGCGAGAGGCTGCCGGAGCTGCGGGCGATGATCGCGGGCTCGCAGGCGGAGGGGCGCCGGGGGCTGATCGGCATGCTGACCGGCACCCCGGAGGACGAGCTGACGGACCGGGACGTGCGCACCCTGGGCGCCTTCTACCAGGCGCTGTTGAACGGCCTGATGATCCAGTGGCTCTTCGACCCGGCGACGGCGGCCACCGCCGAGGAGATCACCGAGGGGATGCGCCGGGCCGCCGACGCGGCGCTGGGGGGCGGGGCGGGGGGCGCGGTCGCGCCGGAGGCGGCTGCCGACGGGTCCGCCGGGGGATCGGGCAGCTGACGGAACCACCGCCCGCCCGGGGGGCCCGGCGGCCGGCGCCACTCGCGACGCCAGGGGAGCGGGCTCCCCACGGGCATCGGGGAGCGTCCCTAGGGGGACGGCTCCGGTCCGCGGGCCGCGGCGGCCCGCCGGTGCCGGTCGGTGCCACGGTCAGCCGTGCAGGTGGGACGCCTTGAGGGCCATGTGCAGCAGCAGGCGGTCCTCGCCCTCGTCCAGGTCGAGGCCGGTCAGCTGCTCCACCCGGGACAGGCGGTAGTACAGCGTCTGCCGGTGGATGCCCAGGGCCGCCGCCGCGCGTCCCACCTGCCCGGCGCAGTCCAGGAACACCTCGGCCGTGCGCGCGAGTTCGCGGTGGGCCGGGCCCAGCAGGGCGCGTGTCGACGGGTCGTCCACCGGGCCCGGGGCGAGCGCCGCCAGCAGCCTGTACGGGCCGATCTCCGACCACCGGGCGACCGGTCCGAGCCGCGGCTGGGCGGCGGCCGCCCGCGCCGCGGCCAGGGCCTGGTCCCATGCGCCTTGGAGGTCCGCGAGGGTGCGTACGGGGTCGCCCACGCCGGCGGTCACGACGTACGGCGCGGCCGGGCCGGAGCCGGTGCCCGCGCCGTTCGGGCCGGGCGCGACAGCGGGGCCGCCCGAGCCGCCCGTGCCGCCCGTGCCGTCCCCCGGGGCGCGGGGCAGCAGGCGGGCCACCGCCGTGAGCGCGGGGGCCAGGGCGTCCGTCGAGCGGAGCCGGACCAGCACCGCCAGCGCCCGGCCGCCCTCCGGCCCGCCGCCCTCGGCCGCCGGCGCCCGCGGGACCACGCACACCGCCGCCGCGCCCGGTACCGTCCCCGGAGCCTCCCCGGTCCACGGCGTCACGCACACCGCCGCGTGGAGCCCGTCCCCGCCCGGCCCCAGAGCCGCCCGCAGCGCCGCCACCGCCATGTCCCGCTGCCACCCCCGTCCGGCGGTGAGCACCGCCAGGAACTCCCGCGACAGGTCGGCCCCCGCCTTCGCCTCCTCGGCGAGCAGGGTCCCGACCCGCTCCGCCACCTCCATGGCCGCGGCGAGGGCCTCCGGCCCGGGGCCGGGCTCCCGGTCGAGGAGCCACACGTAGCCCTGCACGATGCCCCGGTACCGCACCGGCAGGCAGATCCGCCCCCGGAACACCCCCGCGTCGGGCGCCGCCGGAATCCGTACGGGACCGGTGGCGCGGGCGATGCCGAAGCCCTCGAACCAGGAGCGCACGGTGGCTGTGGACTGCCGCGTCAGGATCGAGCGGGTCCGTACGGGGTCCATCGCGAGGTCGTCGTCGCTGTCGTGCGCGCCGAAGGCGATGAGGCGGAAGTCCCGGTTCTCCAGCGTCGCCGGGGCGCCGAGCAGCGCCGAGATCTCGTCCACCAGGTCCTGGTAATCGCCCTTCACCCGGCCATTCTCCCACCTGCGGACCGGCTTCTCAGACATCTGTATGAGATCCGGGACACGGATGCGTGACAGCTGTCGATGGCAGAGGATCAAAGCGATCCTTAGGTTTCACGGTGGTTCTACTTGTGGTTTCGCCGGCGCTCCCGCTCGCGTTCTTCTTCTGCCACCCGATGGAGGTGCCCCCGTGCTGGGTCCCGTGATCCTCGCCGCCTCGCGCAGCGACAAGATGCGCCGCATCGTCTCCGCCGCCCCGGTGACCAAGCCCGTGGTGAACCGGTTCATCCCCGGCGAGACGGTCGACCAGGTCATCCCGATCGTCGAGGAGCTCACCCGCAACGGCCTCGAGGTCACCCTCGACGTGGTGGGCGAGGACATCACCGAGGTGGCGCAGTCGCACGCGGCCCGCGACGCCTACCTCCTGCTGATCGAGCGCCTCGCGGAGCTCGGCCTCGGCGAGACGGTCGAGATGTCGGTGAAGCTGTCGATGTTCGGCCAGGCGCTGGAAGGCGGCCACGAGCTCGCCCTCGCCAACGTCCGCCCGGTCGTCGAGGCGGCTGCCGCCATCGGCACCACCGTGACCCTGGACGCCGAGGACCACACCACCCTCGACTCGATGTTCGCCGTCCACGAGGAGCTGCGCCGCGACTTCCCGCAGACCGGCTGCGTGATCCAGGCGTACCTGTTCCGCACGGAGGCCGACGCCCGCCGCCTGGCCGCCGCCGGCAGCCGCGTCCGCATCGTGAAGGGTGCCTACAGGGAGCCCGCCGAGGTCGCGTACCTGGACAAGGCCGAGATCGACAAGGCGTACGTCCGCATCATGAGGATCCTCATGGAGGGCGAGGGCTACCCGATGATCGGGTCCCACGACCCGCGGCTGATCGCGATCGCCCAGGAGCTGGCACGGCAGGCCGGGCGCAAGCTCGACGAGTACGAGTTCCAGATGCTGTACGGCATCCGCGGCGAGGAGCACCTGCGGCTCGCCGCCGAGGGACACCGGATGCGCGTGTACACCGCGTACGGGACCGACTGGTACGGCTACTTCATGCGCCGCCTGGCGGAGAAGCCGGCCAACCTGCTCTTCTTCCTCCGCTCGATGATCACCAAGAACTAGCCAAGAACTAGGTCAAGGAGTTACCAGCCCCATGGATGCTGTGACCCAGGTCCCCGCGCCGGTCAACGAGCCGGTCCACTCGTACGCCCCCGGCACCCCGGAGCGCGCGCGGCTCGAAGAGCAGCTCAAGCAGCTGTCCGAGAACCCCATCGACCTCCCGATGACGATCAACGGTGTCAAGCGGATGGGTGGCGGCGAGCGCTTCGACGTGGTCCAGCCGCACGACCACAAGTCCGTCATCGGCACCTTCGCCCACGCCACCGAGGCCGACGCGCAGGAGGCCGTCGACGCCGCCCTCGCCGCCGCCCCGGCGTGGCGCGCGATGTCCTTCGACGACCGCGCCGCGATCATCCTGCGCGCCGCCGAGCTGCTCTCCGGCCCGTGGCGCGAGAAGCTGGCCGCCTCGACCATGCTGGGCCAGTCGAAGACGGCGCAGCAGGCCGAGATCGACACCCCGTGCGAGCTCGTCGACTTCTGGCGCTTCAACGTCCACTTCGCCCGCCAGATCCTGGCCGAGCAGCCGGTCGCGAACTCCGCCGGCGTGTGGAACCGCAGCGACCACCGCCCGCTCGAGGGCTTCGTGTACGCGATCACGCCGTTCAACTTCACGGCCATCGCCGGCAACCTGCCGACCGCCCCCGCCCTCATGGGCAACGTGGTGGTGTGGAAGCCGTCCCCGACGCAGACCCACTCCGCGGTCCTCCTCATGGAGCTGCTGGAGGAGGCCGGTCTGCCGAAGGGCGTCATCAACCTGGTCACGGGCGACGGCATCGCGGTCTCCGAGGTGGCCCTGAACCACCCCGAGCTGGCCGGCATCCACTTCACCGGCTCGACCAAGACCTTCCAGCACCTGTGGAAGACGGTCGGCAACAACATCGAGAAGTACAAGTCCTACCCGCGCCTGGTCGGCGAGACCGGCGGCAAGGACTTCGTCGTCGCGCACCCGTCCGCGGACCGCGCCACCCTGAAGACCGCCCTGACCCGCGGCTCCTTCGAGTTCCAGGGCCAGAAGTGTTCGGCGTCCTCGCGCGCCTACGTTCCGGCCTCGATCTGGAACGACGGCTTCAAGGAGTCGTTCGCGGCCGAGGTGAACGGCATCGCCATGGGCGACGTCCGCGACCTGACCAACTTCATCGGCGCCGTCATCGACGAGCGCTCCTTCGCGAAGAACAAGGCCGCGATCGACCGCGCGGCCGCGGACCCGACCTGCGAGATCGTCGCGGGCGGCACGTACGACGACTCGGAGGGCTACTTCGTCCGCCCGACCGTCATCGCCTGCACGGACCCTTCGAGCGAGGTATTCACGACCGAGTACTTCGGCCCGATCCTGGCCGTGCACGTCTACGACGACGCGTCCACCGAGGGGTACGAGGCCATGCTGGCCCAGATGGAGTCCGTCTCGGCGTACGCCCTGACCGGCTCGATCATCGCCGCCGACCGCTACGCGGCGGCGGACGCGATGGAGAAGCTCCGCTTCGCGGCGGGCAACTTCTACATCAACGACAAGTCGACCGGCGCCGTCGTCGGCCAGCAGCCCTTCGGCGGCGGCCGCGCCTCGGGCACGAACGACAAGGCGGGCGCGGCGACGAACCTGCAGCGCTGGACGTCGACGCGCTCCATCAAGGAGACCCTGGTCGCGCCGACCGACTACCCGTACCCCCACATGGGCTGATCTCCCGGCCCCCTGAACCCCGCCCCCGCTCCGGTACCCCCAAGTCCGGAGCGGGGGCGGTCCCATGTCCGGGCGGCGCCCGCGGGGGAGGGGGTCACACCTCCACGATGACCTGGTCCAGGGACTTGCGGACCAGGTCCGGGACCTCGCAGTCGGGCGCCGGATAGCCGACCGGGATCACGGCGAAGGCCTTCTCGTTCTCGGGGCGGTCCAGGACGTGGCTGAGGAAGCGCATCGGGCTGGGCGTGTGGACCAGCGCGGCCAGTCCCGACAGGTGGAGGGCGGACAGCAGCATGCCGACCGCGATGCCGACCGACTCGTCGACGTAGTAGTGCTTGCGCTTCGTGCCGTCCGGGCCCAGCCAGTAGCGCTGCTGGAAGACCACGATCAGGGCCGGGGCGTCGGTGAGGTGGGTCTTCACGGCGTCCGTGCCCAGGGGGCGCAGGGCCGCGAGCCACTCGTCGCCGAGCCGGCCGTCGTACGAGAGCACCTCCTCCTGCTCGGCGGCGGCGCGGATCTGCTGCCGTACGGCCGGGTCCTTGACCAGGACGAAGGTCCACGGCTGCTGGTGGGCGCCGGACGGGGCGGTCGCGGCGCAGGCGACGGCGTCCCGCACGACCTGGTCGGGCACCGGGTCCGGGGAGAAGTGGCGTACGGTGCGCCGCTCGTCCATCCGCGCGCGCAACTCGGCGGCCCGCGCGAGGGATTCCGCGCCCGGCATCCGCGCGGGCCGGTAGGGGGCGGAGCGGTACGGCTGGCCGTGGATCGGGGTCCACTGCTGGGTATCGGGCGACATGGGGCGAGTCTGTCGAGGCAATGGTCCAGACCGCCAGAGCCGCGTCGGCCGAATCCGGCCGGTGGAAAGCACGCGGCGTCCGCAATGCGGTCCTTGGTACGGTCGCGGGATGGGCGACTGGGACGCGGAGGCCGTACGGGCGCGGCTGCGGGAGAAGGCGGCGCGGACCCACTGGTCCGAGGGACAGCGGTACGAACTGAATCCGCCGCTCCCGGAGGCCCGGATCCGCGCCTTCGAGCAGGAGCACGGCATCCGGCTCCGGGGCCGAGGAGCGGACCCGCGGCACGCTCACCCTCTGGAGCAGGGCTGCGGCATGTACAGCAGGCTGATCCTGAACGGCCCGTACGCGGGAGAGGTCTGGTGGCTCGACCCGGACCGGGGCGGGCTCGTGCCCACGAGCCCGGACTTCCGCACCTGGTACACCGACTGGCTGGAGGGGTGATGGTCACACGGACCGCGCACACGTCCGAGCTGACGGCTCCGGAGCTCCGAGAGGTCCGGGCCCTGCTCGCCGAGGCCTTCGAAGGGGACTTCGCCGAGGAGGACTTCGAGCACGCGCTCGGCGGCGTGCACGTCCTGGTGCGGGACCCGGACGGGCGGCTCGTAGCGCACGGGAGCGTCGTCCAGCGGCGGGCCGTGCACCGCGGGCGGGCGCTGCGGACCGGGTACGTGGAGGCAGTCGCCGTACGGGCCGACCGGCGCCGCCAGGGGCTCGGCGCCCTGGTCATGGACGGGCTGGAGCGGGTCATCGGGCGGGCCTACGTGCTCGGGGCGCTGTCGGCGTCCGAGGACGGGGCCGGACTGTACGCCGGGCGCGGCTGGAGCGTGTGGGGCGGGCAGCTCGGGGTCCTCGGCCCCGGCGGGCCGGAGCGGCTCGCCGGGGAGGAGGGGTCCACCTACGTGTGGGCGCCGCCCGGCGGGGCCCTGCCGGACCCCGCCGGGCGGCTCGACTTCGACTGGCGCAACGGGGACGTGCTGTAGCCGCCGCTACGACCCCGAGACGCTCGGGGCGCCGGTCTCGATGTGGCCCGTGTAGCGGCGCGACCAGGTGCCGTCGGAGTCGGCCAGGACCGTGAAGTCGTACCAGCCGTTCTGGTACGCCACCGCGTTGAAGTGGTCCTCGCGGGAGGAGTTCGCCGGGACCGCGTAGGTCCACGGGCCGTCCGTGCGGTAGGCGTTGGAGCGGATCGTGAAGGTGACCGGCGCGCCGGAGGCGAGCGCCCGCGCCGGGCGGGTGCCCGGCTCCTGCGCGGGCAGGGCGTTGTCCTGCGGCACCGGGTTCGGGAGCGGGGCGCAGGTGGACTGGCCGATCACCTTCGCCGTGGACGGGAGGCCCGCCGGGACGCCGAAGACAGGGTGCGCGAAGTCGAACACGCCGGTCAGGTCGCCGGTCACCCGGCGGCGCCACGCGCTGATGTTCGGACAGGAGGCGGGCGTGCCGAGGGCGGCCGTCCACCGCTCCATGAACCGCAGCACCGAGGTGTGGTCGAAGACCTCCGAGCTGACCCACCCGCCGCGCGTCCACAGGGACATCACGATCACCGGCACGCGGAAGCCGAGCCCGATCGGGACGCCGTCCAGGTACTCGCCGGGCGTGCCGGGCGGCGCGACGGGCGGTCCATCCGGCCCTTGTTCCAGGCGGCGTGCTGCGAGGTCCAGCTGTGCGGGAGGTCGCCGTTGCACTGGGCGAGGGTCTCGCCGTCGACCCCGCCCGCCGGCGGGGTGGCGGACAGCTTCCACGGGTACCGGCGGCCGCCCCAGTCGGGCTGGTTGAAGGTGCCCCACCCGCCGGGTATGTTGCCGGCCGCGCGGTCGCCGAAGCCCCGGACGCCCCGGAGCCTGCCGAAGTAGTGGTCGAAGCTGCGGTTCTCCTGCATCAGGATCACCACGTGCCTCACGTCGGTGATGGTGCCGCTCGCGGCGGCGGCCGCCGCCGAGGCGGGCGCCGCGCCGGGCAGCGCCGCCCCCGCCACCAGTCCGGCGCCGATACCCACGAACCCTCTGCGGCTGATCGGTGTCACGGCCTCTCGCCTCCAACTCGTGTGCCCCGGCGGCACATTGCCCGCAAGAGTGGCGGGAGCCGCGCCAAAGGTCTACAGGCGTGCGGTAAGAAGTCGGTGAACATCGGGGTGGTCGGATTCAGCCGTCCGGACGGACCAGCACCTTGCCCAGATTGCCGCCCCTGAGCATGCCCCTGAACGCCTCCACCGTGTGCTCGAAGCCCTGGACAACGGTGGTGTCGGTGCCGATCCGGCCGCTCCGCAGGTGGGGTACGAGGAACTCCTCCAGCTCGTCCTGCAGATTGGTGTGATTGCGAACCAATACCCCTTCCAGGCGGAGCGACTTGTGTACGACCTCGAAGAGGTTGCGGGGCGCCGCGGGGGACCGGTCGCCGTTGTACATGGAGACGGCGCCGACCCAGGCGCTGCGCCCGTACTCGCGCAGCGCGTCGATCGCGCCCTCCAGGTGGCCGCCGCCCACGTTGTCCACGTACACGTCGATGCCGTCCGGGGCGGCCCGTGCGAGCTGCTCGCCGACCGGGCCGTCGTGGTAGGGGTCCACCGGGAGCAGCAGGTTCTCCACCAGCGCGGTGCCGGGCGCGGGCTCCGGGACCGGGAAGGAGACGCGGGTGAAGTCGGCGGCGGGGAAGCCGGCGGGGCGGGCGGACTGGTGGACGGCGTGAGCGGTGCGCGTGGTCATGGCCCCGACGCTAGGAAGGAATCCCCCGGCCGGGCAGGGGGTTGCGCTCATGAAGCCGCACCGCCCACGCCGTCGAGGGGGTCCTGCGCATCGCGGCGTTCCGCAGCGCGGCCCTGCACCTGCTGCCGCCCGCCCTGGAGCGGCTCGCCGCCCGGCACCCCGGCATCCGCCCCGAGGTACGGCCGGTGCGCGAACTCGGCGCCGGCGTCGCCGGGGAGGTCGCCGCCGGCCGCGCCGACCTGGGCATCGCCACCCTGGACGGATCCCGGGAACTGCCGCCCCGACCGCTGGGCGGGGTGCTCGTGGAGGAGGCGTACGCCCTGGTCCACCCGGCGGGACACCCGGACCCGAGAGCGCTGCCCCTCCTGGACTGGGACGAGAACTGCGGCTCCGCCACCCGCGCGTAGTGGAAGGCCCAGGACTGGATCCCGCGGGCCACCGTCAAGGCCGAGGACGACGGGATGGTGCTGACGATGGTCGGCCGCGGCTGGGCATGGCGATCCTCCCGGAACTGTCCCTGCGGGAGCCCGTCCCGGGCGTGGAGATCACCGGTCTGGGCCCCCCGCGCCCGGTGAGGAAGGTGGGGTACGTCACCACACCGGAATCGGCTGCTTCCCGCACGGTCGGTGCTCTGATCAGGGAACTCCGTTCGGGGAAGGGCTGAAACGGACCTCCGGCGGGGGGTCCGCGGCCGGGTCCGGCGTCTCAGATAGTAGGAAGTCCGAGTAAGTGCGGAGACATACAGCCGGACCTGGCCTAGCTTTGTAGGAGCCGAACGTCTCGCCGATCCGGCGAATGGCGGTCGCGAGCGCGCGCCCCCGGCAGGCAACCCCTGCGGCGCACCGCTCCCCGCCTCTTCCGGCGCCTTGAAGGAACCCCTCATCCGTGGCCCCGCCACGCCGTGATCTCAAGGAGTCGATCACCATGACCCCCACCTCCGCTGCCGTCCGCCGTGTCCGCCACTCCTCCACGGCGGACTCCGACCGCAAGAACGCCGCCGCCGCCCTCCAGCGCGCGCTGGACCGCCGGGACAACGGCGGCTCGACCGGCCACTGAGCCAGTACAGGGCCGCTGAGCAGGCCTTCGCCCACCGTCGCCCCGGACATGTTGCGTTCACGATGGTCCACATGGTGGACGCAAGATGTCTGAGGGCTGGGACACGGAGTACGGTTTCGCCATGTCGACCAGCATCAATCTCGCAGTGATCCCCGGTGATGGCATCGGCCAGGAAGTCGTGGCTCAGGGACTCAAGGTCCTTACCGCGGTCCTGCCCCAGGATGTGAAGCTGGAGACCAAGCAATACGATCTCGGGGCCCAGCGCTGGCACCGCACCGGTGAAACCCTCCCGGACGCGGAGCTGGAGGCCCTCAAGCACCACGACGCGATCCTGCTGGGCGCCATCGGCGACCCCTCGGTCCCGTCCGGCGTGCTGGAGCGCGGTCTGCTGCTGAAGCTCCGCTTCGCGTTCGACCACTTCATCAACCTGCGCCCGTCGAAACTGTTCCCGAACACGGCCTCCCCGCTCGCCGGCCGTCCGGAGATCGACTTCGTCGTGGTCCGCGAGGGCACCGAGGGTCCGTACACCGGCAACGGCGGCTCCCTGCGCACCGGCACCCCCGCCGAGGTGGCCACCGAGGTCAGCATCAACACCGCGTACGGCGTCGAGCGCGTCGTCCGCGACGCGTACGAGCGGGCGAACGCCCGCCCCCGCAAGAAGCTGACGCTGGTCCACAAGAACAACGTCCTCGTGTACGCGGGCCACCTGTGGAAGAACATCTTCGACACCGTCGGCCGGGAGTACCCCGAGGTCACCACCGACTACCTGCACGTCGACGCCGCGACGATCTTCTTCGTCACCCAGCCCGAGCGCTTCGACGTCATCGTCACGGACAACCTCTTCGGCGACATCCTCACCGACCTGGCCGCCGCCGTGACCGGCGGGATCGGCCTGGCCGCATCCGGGAACGTCAACCCGACCGGCGCCTTCCCGTCCATGTTCGAGCCCGTCCACGGCTCGGCCCCGGACATCGCGGGCACCGGCAAGGCCGACCCCACCGCGACGATCCTCTCCGTCGCCCTCCTGCTGCGCCACCTGGGCTACGAGGCCCAGGCCGCCCGCATCGAGGACGCCGTCTCCGCCGACCTCGCGGAGCGCGACGGGACCTTCCGCTCCACCGACGCCATCGGCGACGCCCTCGCCGCTCGCGTAGCCGGCTGACCCGGCCGCTCCACCTCCAGGAAGCCGCCGGGTCGCGATCGACGCCCCGGCGGCTTTTCCTGTGCGGCCCCGGGTGTCACCATCTCCCCTGGGCCGCAATCCCCCCGTTTCACCGGAGTCCCCGCGCGCGCGATAATCGAACGCGAGGCCGCTGAATACGGGGAAGCTCGGACGTCCTAGTACGCATGAGCGCGGTCCGCCATACACAACGGTGAAGGACAAGCACTCATGACGACGCCCACGATCGAGCTCAAGCCCTCCTCGAACCCGCTGTCCGACGCGGAGCGCGAGGCGATCCTGGCCAGCCCCGGATTCGGCCGCCACTTCACCGACAACATGGTGACGATCAAGTGGACCGAGGGCCGCGGCTGGCACGACGCCGAGCTGGTCCCGTACGCTCCGCTGTCGATCGACCCGGCGAACATGACCCTGCACTACGCGCAGACGATCTTCGAGGGCCTGAAGGCCTACCGCCAGCCCGACGGCACCGTGGCCACCTTCCGCCCCGAGGCCAACGCCGAGCGCTTTCAGGCCTCCGCCCGCCGCATGGCCATGCCGGAACTGCCCGTCGACCTGTTCATCTCGGCGTGCGACGCCCTGATCAAGCAGGACCGCGCGTGGGTTCCGGACTCCGGCGAGGCCTCGCTGTACCTGCGGCCCTTCATGTTCGCGTCCGAGGTCGGCCTGGGCGTCCGCCCGGCCAACGAGTTCCTCTTCATCGTCATCGCCTCTCCCGCCGGCGCCTACTTCCCGGGCGGCGTCAAGCCCGTCTCCGTGTGGCTCTCCGAGGACTACGTGCGCGCCGTCAAGGGCGGCACCGGCGCCGCAAAGACCGGCGGCAACTACGCGGCGTCCCTCGTCGCCCAGGCCCAGGCCGCCTCGCACGGCTGCGACCAGGTGGTCTGGCTCGACGCCGTCGAGCACCGCTGGATCGAGGAGATGGGCGGGATGAACCTGTACTTCGTGTACGGCGACCGCATCGTCACCCCCGAGCTCACCGGCTCGCTCCTCCCGGGCATCACCCGTGACTCCCTCCTCACCATCGCCCGCGACCTCGGCTACACCGCCGAAGAGGGCCGGATCACCACCGAGGACTGGAAGCGCGACAACGAGAACGGCACCCTCACCGAGGTGTTCGCCTGCGGCACCGCCGCCGTCATCACCCCGGTCGGCTCGGTCAAGTCCGAGCGCGCCGACTGGACCCAGGGCGACGGCGAGCCCGGCCGGGTCACCATGCGCCTGCGCAAGGCGCTGCTGGAACTCCAGACCGGCCACGCCGCCGACGCGCACGGCTGGATGCACCCGCTCGGCTAGACCGTCCGCGTACGAAGGCCCGCGTACGAAGGCCCGCGCCCCCGGAGAAGCTCCGGTGGCGCGGGCCTTCGTCGTACGGGCGGGACTCAGGCCGCCGTCCGCACCGCCGGGTCCCCGGCGGGGGCCGGGGCCGGGGAGGCGCCGGCGGTCAGGGCGGCGTACGCGATGCCGCCGGCCAGGCCGGACAGGACGAAGGAGCAGTCCACCCCGCCGGTCAGGGCCAGCAGCGGGCCCTCGTAGAAGGGGGTGGTCACGGAGAGCAGGCCGACCCCGGCGCCGATCGCCCAGGAGGCGGTGGCGCGCGGGTTCCAGCCACCGCGGTACCAGTAGACCCCGCCGACCGAGCGGCGGTTGAAGACCTGGAGGGCCTCGGCGTCGTACTGGCCGCGGCAGCGCGCGTAACCGATCAGGGTGATCACGGCCCAGGGGGTGCCGATCGCGGTCAGCAGCAGGACGAAGGAGGTCATCGCGGCCTGCGCGTTCCACCCGAAGGAGCCGGCGAAGACGAAGGCGGTGGCGACGGCCGCGGCGGCCAGGGTGGCCGTGGTGCGCGTGACCCGGGGGACGATCGCGTCGAGGTCGAGGCCCATGGAGTAGAGCATCAGCCCGGCGTTGCCCACCGAACCGCCCGCGGCCGCGGCGAGCAGCGGGAGCAGGTACCAGGAGGGTGCGGCGGCCACGAGGGGACCGGCGTACTCGGCGCCCGCCCGGGCGGCGAGGGCGGTGAAGGTGCCGAACAGCTGGGGGACCAGCAGGCCGACGAGGAGGCCGAGGGCGGTGGCCCCGAGCACCGTGCGGGAGCCGTGCCGGCGGGGGGAGACGTAGCGGGTGTAGTCGCCGAGCAGCGTGATGAACGCGACGGGGCCGCTGAGGCCGGCGGCGACGGTGGCGAGCAGCCAGGTCGGCCAGAACGAGCCGAGGAGGTACGGGGTGTCCGGCGGGGCGGCGGCGGTGAAGTCGCCGGAGTAGGCGAGCACGCCGACCGCGAGCAGCACCAGCATGCCGACGGACAGTACCTTGCTCATGCGCAGGAGCAGCCGGTAGCCGAAGACGGCACCGACGACGGTGCACACGGCCAGTACGCCGTACATCGCGGCCCGCGTGACCCCGGTGTCCGGGAGCCCTGTGAGCCGGGAGAGCACGCCGGCCATCACGTCGCCGCCGATCCACAGGGTCAGGGCGGTGTAGCCGAGCGAGAGCAGCAGGCCGACCACCGAGCCGACGAGGCGGCCGCGGACGCCGAACTGGGCGCCGCTGGAGGTGGAGAGGTTGGTGCCGGTGCGCAGGGAGACGAGCGCGAGCGGCGCGGTGAAGGCGATGCCGACGAGGGTGCCGGTCACGATGGCGGTGACCGAGGGCCACAGGCCCAGTCCGAAGGACGGGGGCAGCCAGCCGAAGACGATCACACCGAGGCAGAGGTTGGAGCCGAGCAGGATCGACATCAGGTCACGGGGACCGCTCGTCCGCTCCTCCTCGGGGATGGTGTCGACTCCGCGCTGTTCGATGGGCATGGGGGACTCCCTTGGCAGGGCGGGGGGTGGTCGCACAGTGTTTGAGCGACACTCAATGTGACGCACACGCTTGGGTCAGGTCAATGATTCCCTCTCACGAGATGAAGAGTTAGAGTGATGCTCTAACCCATTGACTCAAGAGGTGGTGGATCGGCGTGCGGCTGACCCCTACGGAGCGCGACCGGCTGCTGCTCCGCAGCGCTGCGGAACTGGCGAGGGCCCGACGGGCCCGTGGCCTGAAACTCAACGTCCCGGAGGCCACCGCGCTGATCGCGGACACGGTCTGCGAGGCGGCGCGCGACGGGAAGCGGCTGGCGGAGGCGATCGAGGAGGCCCGTTCGGTGCTCGGCCCGGACGACGTCCTGCCCGGGGTCTCCGACGTGGTCACCGAGGTGCACGTGGAAGCCGTCTTCGACGACGGATCGCGCCTCGCGGTCGTCTCGGCCCCCATCCGGGGCGCCGTCCCGCTCGGCGACGACGCCCCGGGCGCCGTGGTTCCCGGCCCGGGCGTGCCGCAGCCGGAGCCCGTCCTCCAGCTGAGGGTGCGCAACACCGCGGCGGTCCCGGTGAGCGTGACCTCGCACTTCCACTTCTTCGAGGCCAACCCGCGCCTGGACTTCGACCGGGCCGCCGCCTACGGCATGCGGCTGTGCGTGCCCGCCGGTTCGTCCGTGCGGTTCGACCCGCACGGGGAGGGCGAGGTCGGGCTGGTCCCGATCGGCGGTGACCGGATCGCGATCGGCTTCGCGGGTCTGGTCGACGGCCCGCTGGACGCCCCGGGCGCGAAGCGGGAGGCCCTGCGCCGGGCCGCGGCCTGCGGCTACCTCGGCACGGACCCGACGGACCCGACGGACCCGGCGGCCCCCGCCGACCCCACGGCCTGCCCGGAAGGAAACCCCGCATGAGCCGTCAGACCCCCCACAGCGACCACTGTGCCCCCGGCAGTCGGCACATCGACCCGCACGAGTACGCCTCCGTCTTCGGTCCGCGGGCCGGGGACCGGGTCCGGCTCGGTGATTCGGGGCTGACCGTCCGGGTGGAGTCGGACTCGCAGCGGCCGGGGGAGGAGTTCCTGGCGGGTTTCGGGAAGACCGCGCGGGACGGGCTGCACCTGAAGGCGGCGGCGGTCCGTGACACCTGTGACGTGGTCATCAGCAACGTGCTGGTCATCGATGCCGTGCTCGGCATCCGCAAAGTGTCCATCGGCATCCGTGAGGGCCGGATCCACGCGATCGGCCGGGCCGGCAACCCCGACACCCTCGACGGGGTCGACGTCGTCGTCGGCACCGGTACCTCGATCGTCTCCGGCGAGGGCCTGATCGCCACCGCGGGCGCGGTGGACACCCACGTCCACCTGCTCTCCCCCCGGATCATGGAGGCCTCGCTCGCCGCGGGCGTCACCACGATCATCGGCCAGGAGTTCGGCCCGGTCTGGGGCGTCGGCGTCAACTCCCCGTGGGCCCTCAAGCACGCCTTCAACGCCTTCGACGCCTGGCCGGTGAACATCGGTTTCCTCGCCCGCGGTTCCTCCTCGGACCCGGCCCCGCTGGTCGAGGCGCTCGCCGAGGGAGGCGCGTCCGGGTTCAAGGTCCACGAGGACATGGGCGCGCACACGCGTGCCCTGGACACCGCCCTGCGCGTGGCCGAGGAGTACGACGTGCAGGTGGCCCTGCACAGCGACGGCCTCAACGAGTGCCTGTCGGTGGAGGACACCCTGCGCGTCCTGGACGGGCGGACGATCCACGCCTTCCACATCGAGGGCTGCGGCGGCGGGCACGTGCCGAACGTGCTGAAGATGGCGGGGGTGCCGAACGTGATCGGCTCCTCGACCAATCCGACGCTGCCCTTCGGGCGGGACGCGGTCGCCGAGCACTACGGGATGATCGTCTCGGTCCACGACCTGAAGCCCGATCTGCCGGGTGACGCGGCGATGGCCCGGGACCGGATCCGGGCCGGGACGATGGGGGCCGAGGACGTCCTGCACGACCTCGGGGCGATCGGCATCACCTCCTCCGACGCGCAGGGCATGGGGCGGGCGGGGGAGACGATCCGGCGGACCTTCGCGATGGCGGCGAAGATGAAGGGCGAGCTGGGCCCGCTGGCCGGTGACGGCGATGGCGACGACAACGCCCGGGTCCTGCGCTACATGGCGAAGCTGACCATCAACCCGGCCATCGCCCACGGCCTGGCCCACGAGATCGGCTCGATCGAGGTCGGCAAGCTCGCCGACATCGTCCTGTGGCGCCCGCCGTTCTTCGGCGCCAAGCCGCAGCTCGTCCTCAAGTCCGGCTTCCCCGCCTACGGCGTCACCGGCGACCCCAACGCCGCCACCGACACCTGCGAACCGCTCGTGCTCGGACCGCAGTTCGGCTCGTACGGGGCCACCGCGGCCGACATCTCCGTCGCCTTCGTCTCGGCCGCCGCCGCCGCGCTCGGCGGCGACGAGATGCCGACCCGCCGCCGCCGGGTCGCCGTCCGCGGGACCCGCGGCATCGGCCCGGGGGACCTGCTCCTCAACTCGCGGCTGGGCGCGGTCGACGTGGACGCGACCAGCGGGCTCGTCTCCCTGGACGGTGAGCCGCTGCGCTCCGAAGCCGCCGATTCGGTCTCCCTCAACCGCCTGTACTTCCTGTAAACCGGCCCTGCCCCTAAGGACCCCCGCCATGACCGCTGCACAGCCCGCCCCCACCGGCAAGCCCGCCGCCGCCGGATTCCGGATGCCCGCCGAGTGGACCCCCCACGAGCGCACCTGGATGGCCTGGCCCTCCCCGAACCCGACCTTCACCACCGAGCAGGAGCTGGCCGCGGCCCGCGAGGCCTGGGGGGCCGTCGCCCGCGCGGTCGCCGCGTACGAGCCCGTGACCCTCGTGGTCTCCCCGGGCGACGCCGCGTCCGCCCGCACGGTCGTCGGCGACGGGGTCCAGCTGGTCGAGCGCGAGCTCGACGACGCCTGGATGCGGGACATCGGCCCGACCTTCGTCACCAACGACGCCGGCGAACTGGCCGCCGTCGACTGGACCTTCAACGGCTGGGGCGCCCAGGAGTGGGCCCGCTGGGACCACGACGAGAAGGTCGCCCGGCACGTCTCGGACGTCGTCGGCAGCCGCACCTACAGCACCGCGCTCGTCAACGAGGGCGGCGCCATCCACGTCGACGGCGAGGGCACCGTCCTGCTCACCGACACCGTGCAGCTGGGCGAGGGCCGCAACCCCGGCTGGACCCGCCGCCAGGTCGAGGCCGAGATCCACGCCCACCTGGGCACGACCAAGGCGATCTGGCTGCCGTACGGCCTGGCCGGCGACTACGGCACCTACGGCACCCAGGGCCACGTCGACATCGTCGCCGCCTTCGCCCGCCCCGGCGTGGTGATGGTGCACACCCAGCCCGACCCGGCCCACCCGGACCACGAGCGCTGCAAGGCCATCGCCGCGCTCCTGCGGGCGTCGACGGACGCACGGGGCCGCCGGCTGGAGGTCGTGGAGGTGCCCGCGCCGACCGTGCTGGAGGAGGACGGGGAGTGGGTGGACTACTCGTACATCAACCATTACCTGTGCAACGGCGGCGTGGTCCTGTGCTCCTTCGACGACCCGCGCGACGAGGAGGCCGCCGAGATCTTCCGCGGACTGTTCCCCGAGCGGACCGTGACACTGGTTGACGCACGTACGATTTTCGCCGGGGGTGGCGGTATCCACTGCATCACCCAGCAGCAGCCGAAGGTCTGACCGACGAGGAGTGGGGTCCATGGTGGCGGGTGGAGTACCGGTACGGGCGGCGCGCAAGAACGCGCCCCCGCGCGAGGACGTACTCGTCGCCGCCATGGCCACGATCGCCGAGCGCGGCCTCGAAGGCCTGACCATGGCCGGCCTCGGTCGCGAGGTCGGCATGAGCAGCGGCCACCTCCTCTACTACTTCGGCAGCAAGGACGAGCTCCTGCTGCAGACCCTGGAGTGGAGCGAGGCGGCGCTCGGCACCGAGCGGCGGGGGCTGCTGTCCCGCCGCGGGCCGGTGGCCGAGCGCCTGCGCGCGTACGTCGACCTGTACGTCCCCACCCAGGCCCGCGACCCGCACTGGACGCTCTGGCTGGAGGTCTGGAACCGCTCGCAGAACGCGGGCCCCCAGGAGCGCGACCGCCAGGCGGCCATCGAGGGCGCGTGGCACCGCGACCTGGTGGCACTGCTCGCCGAGGGCATCTCGCGCGGCGAGTTCCGGCCCGTGGACCCCGACCGCGTGGCGGCCCGCATCCGGGCCCTCCTCGACGGCTTCAGCATCCAGCTGGCGGTGGGACTCCCGACGCTGGACCGCGCGGCGATCCTCACCCACGTGCGCGAGTTCCTGGACGACACCCTGACCCCGCACGCACCGGAATGACCGGACCCGCCGCCGGGACGGCGGGCGCCGGGTGCCCGGGTGCCCCCGGATGCCCGGATGCTGAGATCCGTGTCCGCGGACCGGCGCCGGTGTGGCACACTGCGGGCGTGCCTGCTCAGCTCATGATTATCGCCAGCAGCGCGCCGGTCCCCAGTGGCCGCTGAACCGCGGAAGAACTTCGCGGGAAGCGGCCACCGTGCCCCAGACCCGCGCGCAGACCTCTCGCTACCCGCGAGGGGTTTTTTCGTTTCCCGGCTCCATCCCTGCCGGGACCGGGCCGCGCGCGATGATGGGGGCAGTGGATCCCGGACATCCGGACCCACTCATCCGACAGGAGTCAGATCAGCATGACGACGACAGAGGTCGCAGAGGTCCTCGACGACAGCTTCCATGTCTTCGACACCACGCTGCGCGACGGCGCCCAGCGCGAAGGCATCAACCTCACGGTCGCCGACAAGCTGACGATCGCCCGGCACCTGGACGACTTCGGAGTGGGCTTCATCGAGGGCGGCTGGCCCGGCGCCAACCCCCGCGACACCGAGTTCTTCGCCCGCGCCCAGGCCGAGATCGACTTCAAGAACGCCCGGCTCGTCGCCTTCGGCGCCACCCGCCGGGCGGGCGGCTCGGCGGCCGAGGACCCGCAGGTGCGGGCCCTGCTGGCATCCGGCGCCCCGGTGATCACGCTCGTCGCCAAGTCCCACGACCGCCACGTCGAGCTGGCGCTGCGCACCACCCTCGAAGAGAACCTGGAGATGGTCCGCGACACCGTCTCCCACCTGGTCGCCGAGGGCCGCCGCGTCTTCGTCGACTGCGAACACTTCTTCGACGGCTACCGCGCCAACCCCGAGTACGCGAAGTCCGTCGTCCGCACCGCCCACGAGGCCGGCGCCGACGTCGTCATCCTCTGCGACACCAACGGCGGCATGCTGCCCGCGCAGGTGACGGCCACCGTCGCCACCGTCCTCGCGGACACCGGCGCCCGCCTGGGCATCCACGCCCAGGACGACACCGGCTGCGCCGTCGCCAACACCCTGGCCGCCGTCGACGCGGGCGCCACCCACGTCCAGTGCACGGCGAACGGCTACGGCGAGCGCGTCGGCAACGCCAACCTCTTCCCCGTCGTCGCCGCCCTGGAGATCAAGTACGGCCGCACGGTGCTCCCCGAGGGCGCCCTCGCCGAGATGACCCGCATCTCGCACGCGATCGCGGAGGTCGTGAACCTCACCCCCTCCACGCACCAGCCGTACGTCGGCGTGTCCGCCTTCGCGCACAAAGCCGGCCTGCACGCCTCCGCCATCAAGGTCGACCCGGACCTCTACCAGCACATCGACCCCGCGCGGGTCGGCAACACCATGCGGATGCTGGTCTCCGACATGGCCGGCCGGGCCTCCATCGAGCTCAAGGGCACGGAGCTCGGCGTCGACCTCGGCGGGGACCGCGCGCTGATCTCCCGGGTCGTCGAGCGGGTCAAGGAGCGGGAGCTGCGCGGTTACACGTACGAGGCCGCCGACGCCTCCTTCGAGCTGCTGCTCCGTGCCGAGGTCGAGGGCCGCGCCCGGCGGTACTTCCGTACCGAGTCCTGGCGCGCGATCGTCGAGGACCGCCCGGACGGCACCCACGCCAACGAGGCCACGGTCAAGCTGCGCGCCAAGGGCGAGCGGATCGTCGCCACGGCGGAGGGCAACGGCCCGGTCAACGCCCTGGACAGGGCCCTGCGGGTGGCGCTGGAGCGGTTCTACCCCCAGCTGGCCAAGTTCGAGCTGGTGGACTACAAGGTCCGCATCCTGGAGGGCACGCACGGCACGGAGTCCACGACCCGCGTCCTGATCGCGACGACGGACGGCGTCCGCGAGTGGTCGACGGTCGGCGTCGCCGAGAACGTGATCGCGGCGTCCTGGCAGGCCCTTGAGGACGCCTTCACCTACGGCCTCCTCCACGCGGGCGTGGAACCGGCCGAGTAGCCGCTCCGGCGGCCGCCGAAGAGCCTTATGTCCTGCTCACACGGGAAAGTGCCGGTTCGGGTAGCGTCGTGAGTATGAGGACCAGGCTGATATCCGCATTCTCCGGTCTGCTGCTGGCCCTGTCGGCGACCGCCCTCGTGGTGGCCGCCCCGCAGGCGTCGGCCGCCACCGGGACCGCCGCCGTCGCGGAGGCCCTCAAGAAGGGCCCGGTCTACGTCGATCCGCGGGCCGGGGCGCAGCTGCCCCCGGCCGCGGCGGACGCGCTCGCGAAGAAGATCGAGGACGCCGGTAAGCCGGTGTTCGTCGCCGTGCTGCCGGCCGCGGCCGAGTTCCCGCAGGACAAGGTCCTGGCGGCGGTCCGCGCGGAGACCGGCATCACCGGGCTGTACGCGATCCGCCTCGGCGACGGCTTCCGGGCCGCCGCCGACCGGACCGTCATGCCGGGCTACGCCGTCCAGAACCTCTCCGAGGCGGTGAAGACCGGCGGCCCGGTCGACGCGACCACCCAGCTCAACAACTTCGTGGACCAGGCCCTCGGCCAGACCAAGGGCTCCGCGCCCGCCTCCTGGGGCACGACCGGAGCCGACGAGGGCGCCCCGGTCGGCGGGCTGATCGCGCTCGGCGCGGTGGCGGTGGTCGGCGGCGGCGGTGCGTACGCGCTGGTCAGGCGGAACCGGAAGAAGAAGGAAGAGGCCCGTCGCGAGGCGGTCGCCCGCCTCGGCGTCGTCGTGGACGAGGACATCACGGCCTTCGGCGAGGAGCTGGAGCGGCTCGACTTCCACCCCGGCGAGCCCGGCGCGGACGACGCCATGCGCAAGGACTACGAGCAGGGGCTCGACTCCTACGAGAAGGCCAAGCAGATCATGACCTCCGTCCAGCGGCCGGAAGAGGTCAAGGGGGTCACCCAGGCGCTGGAGGACGGCCGTTACGCCCTGGCCAGCCTCGACGCGCGCCGTCAGGGCAAGCCGGTGCCCGAGCGCCGCTCGCCCTGCTTCTTCGACCCCCGGCACGGGCCCAGCACCGAGGACGCGCCGTGGGCCCCGCCCGCCGGGGCCGCCCGTACCGTCCCGGTCTGCGCGGCGGACGCCGTACGGCTGAGCGACGGCCTCGACCCGGCGGTCCGCACCGTCGACACCGAGCTGGGGCCGCGGCCCTACTACGACGCCGGCCCGGCGTACGGTCCCTGGGCCGGCGGCTACTTCGGCGGCGGCATGCTGCCGGGTCTGCTGATGGGCACGATGCTCGGCTCGATGATGGCCACTCCCGCCTACGCCTCGGACTACGGCGGCGAGGGCAGCGGTTTCGAGGGCGGCGACGCCTCCGGGGCCGACTTCAACCCGTCCGACTTCGGCGGCGGGGACTTCGGCGGAGGTGGCGGCTTCGGCGGGGGCGGCGGGTTCGACGGCGGGGGCGGCTGGTAGCCGCTCCCGGGGGCCGGTCAGGCGGGTCAGGCCTGCTTGATGGCGGAGATGTCGAAGGTCAGCTTCACCTTGTCGCTGACCATCACGCCGCCGGCCTCCAGCGCCGCGTTCCACGTCAGGCCCCAGTCGGAGCGCAGGATCTCGGCCGAGCCCTCGAAGCCGACGCGCTCGTTGCCGTAGACGTCCGTGGCGGATCCGGCGAACTCCAGGTCGATGGCGAGCGGGCGGGTGACGTCCTTGATCGTGAGCTCGCCGGTGATGCGGTACGCGTCGCCGCCGAGCTGGGCCGCCGAGGTGGAGCGGAAGGTCATCAGGGGGAAGCGCTCGGCGTCGAAGAAGTCGCCGCTCAGCAGGTGGCCGTCGCGGTCTGCGATGCCGGTGCCGACCGAGGCGATGGTGACGTCGAGGGAGGCGGTGGAGCGCGACGGGTCCGCGCCGTCCAGGTGCAGGGTGCCCTCGTGCTCGCCGAAGCTGCCGCGGACGTTGGTCACCATGGCGTGGCGCACGGTGAAGCCGATGCCGCTGTGGGAGGCGTCGATGACGTAGTCGCCGGTGAGCGCGGCGAGGGCCGGGTCCACGTCGAGCGTGGCGACGGCGGCGGTTTGGGTGTCCTGGCTGCGGCGGGTGAAGAGACCCATGGCTTGCTCCTCGGTAGTGTCCTGCACGTCCTGCATATCTGTTGAATCTTCAACGACTTCAACGGGGACGACGCTAGACCCATTCCGTTCAAATTTCAACTTCCTGGACGGGTGTAGCGTCTCTTTGTCGGGGATCGACAAAGGAGCCGTCCCCCGTATGGCGGAGTCCGCGCATCGCCGAGCCCTTCTGTGCGGGCCGGACAGCGGAAGACACCCGAGACTGTGCGGAATCAACGGAGGTTTTTCACCCCTCGCTTCGTAAGGTCGGTACATGACCGTTGTGGACCAGACCCCGAGCGAGCCCACGGACGCCCGCGGGCGCGTGGCCGAGCTGCACTCGCTGCGCGAGCAGGCGCGGCGCGGCCCCAGTGACCGGGCGACCGAGACCCAGCACGCCAAGGGCAAGCTGACCGCCCGTGAGCGGATCGCCCTGCTCCTCGACGAGGGTTCCTTCCGCGAGGTCGAGCAGCTGCGCCGCCACCGGGCGACCGGCTTCGGCCTGGAGAACAAGAAGCCGTACACCGACGGTGTGATCACCGGATGGGGCACGGTCGAGGGCCGCACGGTCTTCGTCTACGCGCACGACTTCCGCATCTTCGGCGGCGCGCTGGGCGAGGCCCACGCCACGAAGATCCACAAGATCATGGACATGGCCATCGCGGCCGGTGCCCCGCTGGTCTCCCTCAACGACGGGGCCGGCGCCCGCATCCAGGAGGGCGTCTCCGCCCTCGCGGGCTACGGCGGCATCTTCCAGCGCAACACCCGCGCCTCCGGCGTCATCCCGCAGATCTCGGTCATGCTGGGCCCCTGCGCGGGCGGCGCGGCCTACTCGCCGGCCCTGACCGACTTCGTCTTCATGGTCCGGGACACCTCGCAGATGTTCATCACCGGACCCGACGTGGTCCGCGCGGTGACGGGCGAGGAGATCACCCAGAACGGCCTCGGCGGCGCGGACGTCCACGCCGAGACCTCGGGCGTCGCGCACTTCGCGTACGACGACGAGGAGACCTGCATCTCCGAGGTCCGCTACCTGATCTCGATGCTGCCCTCCAACAACCGCGAGAACCCCCCGGTCCACGAGACGTCCGACCCGCCCGGCCGGCGCTCGGAGGTCCTGCTGGACCTGGTGCCCGCGGACGGAAACCGCCCGTACGACATGCTCAAGGTCATCGAGGAACTCGTCGACGAGGGCGACGTCCTGGAGATCCACGAGCGCTGGGCGCGCAACATCATCTGCGCCCTGGCCCGGCTCGACGGCCAGGTCGTCGGCATCGTGGCGAACCAGCCCGGCCACCTCGCGGGCGTGCTCGACATCCACGCCTCCGAGAAGGCGGCCCGCTTCGTCCAGCTCTGCGACGCCTTCAACATCCCGATCATCACCCTGCTGGACGTGCCCGGCTTCCTGCCGGGCGTCGACCAGGAGCACGGCGGCATCATCCGCCACGGCGCCAAGCTGCTGTACGCGTACTGCAACGCCACCGTCCCGCGGATCTCGCTGATCCTGCGCAAGGCCTACGGCGGCGCGTACATCGTCATGGACTCCCAGTCCATCGGCGCCGACATCACCTACGCCTGGCCCACCAACGAGATCGCCGTCATGGGCGCCGAGGGCGCGGCCAACGTCATCTTCCGCAAGCAGATCGCGGACGCCGAGGACCCGGAGGCCATGCGCACCCGCATGGTCAAGGAGTACAAGGCCGAGCTGATGCACCCGTACTACGCGGCCGAGCGCGGTCTCGTCGACGACGTGATCGACCCCGCCGAGACCCGCGGGACCCTCATCAGCGCCCTCGCGATGCTCCGCAACAAGCACGCCGACCTGCCGTCCCGCAAGCACGGCAACCCGCCGCAGTAAGAGGAGACCCGCCACCGATGAGCACCGACACCCTGCTCCGCGTCGAAAAGGGCCACGCCGCCCCCGAGGAACTGGCCGCGATCACCGCGATCCTGATGGCCCGCGCCGCCGCCACCCCGGAGACCGCCCCCGCACGCACCCCCCGTTCCCAGGCCGGCTGGCGCCGCCTGGAGCGCACGCCGGGCTTCCGCGCCCCGCACAGCTGGCAGGGTTGAGCCCCGCGAGGCTCCGTACGCCGATAGGCCCCGCACCCCTCCGAGGGGCGCGGGGCCTCTCGCGTGCTCCCGCGTGCCCCCGCAACGCCCCCTGGGCGCCCCGTGGGCCTGCGGGGGCGCTGCCGGGCCGGGGAACGGCGAAGGCCCCCGCGTCCCGGACGCGGGGGCCTTCGTGTGCTGCCGGGGGCCGCTAGCGCAGCCGCGCCATGAGGGCGTGCTCGACGAGCGTGATGAGGGCGCTCTTGGCGTCCGCGCGGTGGCGGGCGTCGGTGGTGATGATCGGGGCGTCCGGGCCGATCTGGAGGGCCTCGCGGACTTCGTCCGGTGTGTACGGCTGGTGCCCCTCGAAACCGTTCAGGGCGATCACGAACGGCAGGCCGCTGTTCTCGAAGTAGTCGACGGCGGGGAAGCAGTCGGCGAGGCGGCGGGTGTCGACGAGCACGATCGCGCCGATGGCGCCGCGGACGAGGTCGTCCCACATGAACCAGAAGCGGTCCTGGCCCGGCGTACCGAAGAGGTACAGGATCAGGTCCTGGTCCAGGGTGATGCGGCCGAAGTCCATCGCGACCGTGGTGGTCGTCTTGTCCCCGGTGTGGGTGAGGTCGTCGATCCCGGCGGAGGCGCTGGTCATGACGGCTTCGGTGCGCAGCGGGTTGATCTCGGAGACCGCGCCGACGAACGTGGTCTTGCCCACGCCGAAGCCGCCCGCCACCACGATCTTCGCGGAGGTGGTGGAGCGAGGAGCCGCTCCGCCGCTAGAGCTTGCGAAGTCCACTGAGCACCCTTTCGAGCAGTGTCACATCTGGCTGGCCGCCGGCAGACTCGTCGCCGCCGGGCTGATGAATGGCGACAAGGCCCGCCTCTGCCAGGTCGGCGACGAGGATGCGGGCGACACCAAGAGGAATGGAGAGGAGTGCCGAGATCTCCGCGACGGATTTGATCTCCTGGCACAGACGGCAGATGCGCTGGTGCTCGGGCAGCTGCCCTTGCAACCGCGCGGGATCGGCCGTGGTACTGACCAGCGCCTCGATGGCGAGCTGGTAGCGCGGCCGGGTACGGCCGCCGGTCATCGCGTACGGGCGCACCAGCGGATTGTGGGCCTTCGGAGCGGGCTGGCGCGCGGCGCGCGGCGGCTGCTGCGGGGGCACCTGGGGCTGCTGGTACTGCGGGGGCTGCCCGTACGGCTGCTGGTACGGATTGTGCTCCGACACGGGCCGGCTGGGAGCAGACGGGAAGTTGAAGCGGTTCTGGTCGTGCCCACCCTGCGGCTGCTGCGCGCCGCCATAGGGATGTCCTCCGGGTGTTGTCACGTTTCCTCCTCCGACTCCAAGTACGCGGTGCTCCCTGTGGGACCGCGCCACCGCACCCTATGGTGCGATGGCGCGAAACGCACTGCCTGTCTGCTAGTTGAGAAGGCTTCCCTGGAGCTCGGCGCGCAGGTCCGGGGTGAGGACACTGCCCGCACGATCCACCAAAAGAGCCATCTCGTAGCCCACGAGGCCGATGTCGCACTCGGGGTGCGCCAGGACGGCCAGTGAGGATCCGTCCGAGACGGACATGAGGAAGAGGAATCCCCGGTCCATCTCGACCACGGTCTGGTTGACGGCGCCGCCCTCGAAGATCCGGGAAGCCCCGGCGGTCAGCGAGGTCAGACCGGATGCCACGGCCGACAGCTGGTCGGCGCGGTCGCGCGGGAACCCGTCGGACATCGCCAGAAGCAGTCCGTCGGCGGAGACCACCACCGTGTGGGACACCCCGGGGGTGTTGTCCACGAAATTGGTGATCAACCAGTTCAGGTTCTGTGCCGCCTGGCTCATCGGGCTCACACTAACGCTCCTGGTCATAGCTGTTACCTGACTGCTCGGAACCCGCGCTGCGTCCCTGCTGGACACCGCGCCGCAGGTTGCTCAACCTGCCGCGGACGTCCTCCGGGGCGCGGGAGACCTGTGGGCCGCCCTGCGGGGTCGTCTCCGCCACACCCTCGACCAGGTTGGCCTTGGGTACCCGCCGAGGGAGACCGGACGGGGTGATCCCGCCCGCCTTCGGCTCACGGAGCTTGCCGGCCTGCTGCCAGCGATCGTCGTTGCGCGAACGCCAGGCCGCGGTGCCTTCAGTTTCCTCCGGGGCCTTCTCCGGTTCGGCGGGCTGCTGCTGACGCGGCGGCCGCTGTTCGAAGAGGGATCCGGTGGACTCCGCTTCCTTCTGTGCCGGCTGCCACTGCTGTTGACTGCCGCGTCGCGGCAGACCCGCTCCGGTCATCTTGTGACCGGTGTCGGCAGCGGTGTCCGGACGGTCGAAGCCTACGCGTTCCGGGGCCTGTTCGGCACCGGACGGTGATTCCGATTCGGTCCCGGAATCCTGCTGGTAAGCAGCCGGATACGAGTTCTGCTCGGGCCACTCGGCCGCTCCGGACTGGGCATCGTAGCCGCCGTCGTACGCCGGGGCGGCCTGCTGCTGGTCCTGGAACCCGGCTTCCGGATAGCCGTATCCCTGCTGCGGGTAGGCGTCGAAGCCGGACTGCGCGCCCTGCTGCTCGTACGGGGCTTCATAGCCCTGTTCGGGCTGCTGCTCGTAGCCCTGGTACGGCTGGTACCCGTGTTCAGGCTGGGGTTCCGGATACTGCGGTCCGGGATAGGCCGGCTGGGCCTGCTGCGGCTGCTGGCCCTGCAGGTCCTGCTGCTCCTGCTGGCCGTATCCGGCCTGGGCCTCCAGTGCGGCCCGGCGCTCCTCGCGCCCCAGGGAGCGGCCGACCGGGTCGAGGTCGCGGCCGTCCGCGCCCTGCTGGTCGTACCGGGAGTCGTCGAAGCCGAGTTCGGCCGCGGTGCGCAGCGCGGGCGCCTGGAGGGCCTGCTGCGGCTGCCGGGTCTGCTGCTCCGGGATGATCTGCGAGACCGTGAAGTCGCCGTCCGGTACGCTCTCGCCGCCGCCACCGTGGGTGATCGCGTCGGGGAGCATGACCAGCGACGTGGTGCCGGCCGCCTCGCCCGAGGGGCGCAGCTGGACGCGGATGCTGTGGCGGTCCGCCAGCCGGCCGACCACGAACAGGCCCATGCGCTGCGAGATCGCGGCGTCCACGGTCGGCGGGTTGGCCAGCTTGTGGTTGATGTCGGCGAAGTCCTCGGCGGTGAGGCCGATGCCCTTGTCGTGGATCTCGATCATCACGCGGCCGTCGGGCAGACGCGTCGCGTTGACCCGGACCTTGGTCTGCGGGGAGGAGAACGTGGTGGCGTTCTCCAGCAGCTCGGCGAGCAGGTGCACGAGGTCGGTCACGGCCTGGCCGTGGATCTCGGCGTCGGAGACGCCGGAGAGCTCGACGCGCTCGTACTGCTCCACCTCGGAGGAGGCGGCGCGCAGGACGTCGACGAGGGGGACCGGCTGGTCCCAGCGGCGGCCCGGCTCCTCACCCGCGAGGATGAGGAGGTTCTCGCCGTTGCGGCGCATGCGGGTGGCCAGGTGGTCCAGGCGGAAGAGGTTCTCCAGCTGGTCCGGGTCGGCCTCGTTGTTCTCCAGGTCGGTGATGAGGGTCAGCTGGCCCTCGATCAGGGACTGGTTGCGTATGGAGAGGTTCGTGAAGATCGCGTTGACGTTCCCTCGCAGGAGCGCCTGCTCGGCCGCGAGCCGTACCGCTTCCCGGTGGACCTGGTCGAAGGCGCGGGCGACCTCGCCGATCTCGTCCCGGGAGTCGATGGGGATCGGCCGGACACGGGTGTCGACCTTGCCCGGGTCGGTGCGCGAGAGCTGGTCGACGAGCATCGGCAGGCGCTGCTCGGCGATGTCGAAGGCGGCGCTGCGCAGACCGCGCATCGCGCGGCCCATCTGCCGGGCCATGAGGCCCGCCAGGATGAAGGCGGCGAGCAGGGCCAGGACCACGATGGCGCCGTTGGTGATGGCGTCGTTGCGGGCCTCGTCGGAGACCGCGACGGCGTCCTTGACGGCCTTGTCGAGGAATTCCTTCTCGATCTGGTCGTAGCCGTCGAACTTCGCGGTGGCGGCGAACTGCCAGGCGGCGGGCGTGGTGCCGCCCAGGGCCAGCTTGGCCTTGCTGTCGCCGCCGGCGATGGCCTCGGTCATGCCGGTGAGCGCGGAGCCGTTGACCACCGGCGGCGGCCTGAAGACGGTGCCGGCCTGCTCGGCGGCCGACTTGGCCTCGGCGAGCTTCTGGGCGCCTTCCTCGGACTTCTGCCCCATGACCTCCTTGAGGCGGTTGGTGTCCGCCTCGGTGCCGGCCGCGACGAACTCGCCGATGGCGATCTCTTCGAGGTAGGCGTAGGAGGTGAAGGCGACGAGCTGGGCCTTGCGGACGTCCTCGTTGGTGCTCGGGCGGACCAGCAGGTGGGTGCCCACCGCGCGCTGCAGCGAGTTCGCCGCCTTGGCCAGCTGGATCGCGTAGACCATGCGGCCGTACGAGGTCACGTTGCCGGTGCCGAGGCCGAGCTCGTTGGCGAACTGCATGAGGTAGTGCTGGACCAGGACGTAGCCCTCTTCGGTGGGGATGGGGCCCGCCGCGCTGGGGAGGTTCTTCTTCGGGGTCTCGATCGCCGCCTGGTAGGCGGACTTCCGGACCAGTTCCAGCTTGGGCTCGTCCCCGCGGAAGAGCTCCAGACGGCGCTCCAGGCCCTGCTGCTTCGGCATGTCCTGGACGGCCTTGTCGAACTTGGCCTTGGCCGCGGTGGTCGCCGAGTAGGCCTTGGTGACCGTCTCGCTCTTGGCGTCGCCGCTCAGGAGCGGCTCGGCCGTGAGGTCGCGCTCGTTCAGCAGCGCCTGGCTGTACTCGGAGGAGGCCTGGACGACCCTGGCTATCTTCTCGGCGTCCTGGGCTTCGTTCCAGGTGTCCACGGAGCCCTTCACCTGGAAGCCGCCCATGACCAGCCCGACGAGGGCGGGTACGAGCAGGATGGCGTTCAGGCGGGTCGGCACGCGCCAGTTGCGGGGTGCGAACCGGCTGGTGCTTCCGCTGCTGACCGGTGGCTCCACGGGCGCGTCGAGGGGCGACACGGCCGCTCTCGGCGGCGGGGTGAAGTTGCCGCGCGCGGGTTCATCCGCGGGGCTTGCGTTGCTTCGCCTCACTCGACCAACAACCTCTCCGCGGTGCTACTAGCTGGTTCGTTGAATTCCAGCACGGTTAACGGCCGTGTTCCAAACAGTTGAAATCGGCCATTCCTAGAGCCTTATGCCCCACATAAATCGGACATAAAGAGCTTCCGGCGGCAAAAATGGGGGAAGTTGTGAGCGTAGCGGCACCAACTGAACGCGCCCTGTGCCCGACCGGCGGCAATTCTCTTTCGAAACGTTATGAACGGGAGGGGCGGGCCGTGTCGCACGACACAACCCGCCCCTCCCGCGCGACACCTGAACCGTGCTATTTGAGCCGCGCCATGAGGGCGTGCTCGACGAGCGTGATGAGGGCGCTCTTGGCGTCCGCGCGGTGGCGGGCGTCGGTGGTGATGATCGGGGCGTCCGGGCCGATCTGGAGGGCCTCGCGGACTTCGTCCGGCGTGTAGGGCTGGTGCCCCTCGAAACCGTTCAGGGCGATCACGAACGGCAGGCCGCTGTTCTCGAAGTAGTCGACGGCGGGGAAGCAGTCGGCGAGGCGGCGGGTGTCGACGAGCACGATCGCGCCGATGGCGCCGCGGACGAGGTCGTCCCACATGAACCAGAAGCGGTCCTGGCCCGGCGTACCGAAGAGGTACAGGATCAGGTCCTGGTCCAGGGTGATGCGGCCGAAGTCCATCGCGACCGTGGTGGTCGTCTTGTCCCCGGTGTGGGTGAGGTCGTCGATCCCGGCGCTCGCGGAGGTCATCACCGCCTCGGTGCGCAGCGGGTTGATCTCGGAGACCGCGCCGACGAACGTGGTCTTGCCCACGCCGAAGCCGCCCGCCACCACGATCTTCGCGGAGGTGGTGGAGCGAGGAGCCGCTCCGCCGCTAGAGCTTGCGAAGTCCACTGAGCACCCTTTCGAGCAAAGTCACGTCCGGCGTGCCGCCGGCCTCTCCGTTGCCCGGCTGGTGGATGGCCACCATTCCGGCCTCCGCCAGGTCGGCGACGAGGATCCGGGCGACACCGAGCGGCATCGACAGCAGTGCAGAGACCTCCGCGACCGACTTGACCTCTCGGCACAGGGTGCAGATGCGCTGGTGCTCGGGGAGCAGGCCGGAGAGGTGCATCGGATCGGCGGTGGTGCTGACCAGCGCCTCTATGGCGAGCTGGTAGCGGGGCCGGGTCCGGCCGCCGGTCATCGCGTACGGACGCACCAGCGGCTGGTCGCCTTCCGAGTACGAATCTCCGTACGCATCGGGGTAGGCGGGGGGCGGGGTCATTGATCCTCCGGGCTGGACAGCAGTGGTCAGCGTGCCGTCTGACGGGGCGGCCGGTGGGGGGACGGTATGACGGCCTGTCGGGGGTACTGGGTTCCGGGGCACGTGCCCCGGTCTCCCGGCCGGAAGTACCGTCCGGCCGGGAGGGGAGAGGTCAGATGAGCAGGCTTCCCTGGAGCTCGGCGCGCAGGTCCGGGGTGAGGACACTGCCCGCGCGGTCCACGAGGAGGGCCATTTCGTAGCCCACGAGGCCGATGTCGCACTCGGGGTGCGCGAGCACGGCCAGTGAGGATCCGTCCGAGACGGACATGAGGAAGAGGAATCCCCGGTCCATCTCGACCACGGTCTGGTTGACGGCGCCGCCCTCGAAGATGCGGGAGGCGCCGGCGGTGAGGGAGGTCAGACCGGATGCCACGGCCGACAGCTGATCGGCGCGGTCGCGCGGGAATCCTTCGGACATGGCCAGAAGGAGTCCGTCGGCGGAGACCACCACGGTGTGGGACACCCCGGGGGTGTTGTCCACGAAGTTGGTGATCAACCAGTTCAGGTTCTGTGCCGCCTGGCTCATCGAACTCAACTAACGCTCCTGCTGATAAGTGGGGTCGATGTGGTAACTGCCGGTCGCCGGACCGCTGGTGCCGGCTTGGCGGCCCTGCTGGATACCGCGTCGGAGGTTGGTCAGACGGCCGCGGACGTCGTCCGGGGACCGGGAGACCTGAGGGCCGGCCTGCTCCTCGGACTGCTGCTGCGCGGTGCCGGCCACGAGGTTCGCCCGCGGGACCCGGCGGGGCAGGCCCGAGGTCGTGATGCCGCCGGCGGCGGGCTGGCGCACGCGCTCGGCCTGCCGCATCAGCTCGTCGTTCGGCGAGGAGCGCCAGCTGACCGTCGGCATGGCGCCGGTGGCCGCCGCGGCGGGCTCGGCCGCCTGCTCCTGGCCGCGCTGCGGCAGCTGCTGCTGCGGAGCGGGCGCAGGGGCGGACTGCTGCGGCTGCTGGGGTACGCCCGGCCCCTGCGCGGGGGGCTGCTGCCCCTCCTCGCGGAACCAGTTCGACTCCAGCGTGTCGAAGATCGGGCTGCGCGCCTCTCCGGCACCCGGCGCCGGCGGCAGCGCCTCGGGCCGGGAGGCCGGCGGCAGACCGGGGGCCTCCGGACGCCGGGGCGGTACGGGCGCGTAGTCCGCGCCGGGCTGCGGCTGCGGCGGCTGGTACTGCTGCGGCTGGGGCTGCTGCGGGGCCTGGGGCTGCTGCGGGGCGTAGCCGCCGACACCGGGGCCGCCCGGCCGCTGGGGCTGGTACCCCGGGCGGGCGAACTCGCCGGTGGAGGACGGGTCCGCGGGACCGCGCAGCTCCGGGCGCTCGAACTGGCCGGTGGAGGACGGGTCCAGGGGACCGCGTACGTCCGGGCGCTCGAACTGTCCCGTGGTGCTGTTCAGGCCGTCGCCCTGGGGCATCGGCGCGTTGAAGTCCGGGCGGGCGAACTCGGAGGTCGAGCCGGGGCCCGACAGCTCGTCGTGGCCGCGCGCCTGGTCGGCGCCCCAGCTGGGGGTCTGCGGGCCGGGGAGCTCGGGACGCGGGGCGCCGCCGCGCGGCGGCAGCTGCGGCCGGGGACCGCGCGAAGCCGGGCCTGCGGGCTGCTGGGGCTGCTGCTGCGGGGGCTGGGCCGCCGGCTGCTGCGGCTGGGGCCGCTGGAAGCCGTTGCCCTGGGGGAACCCGGCGGGACCGCCGGACCCCGGGGGCGGGGACGCCGGACGGGCCTGCGGGCCGCCCGAGAGGCCACTGCCCGCGAAACCGCCCGCGCCGCCGCCGGCCGGACCGCGGCCCGGCAGCGGGGCACCGGAGCCGAAGGCGCCCTGACCCTGGGCGGAGGTGGTCGGCCCGGCCTGCGGACGGCCGCCCGGCGCACCGGGACCGCCCTGCTGCGGGAGACCGCCCTGCGGGGACTGCTGGCCCTGCGGCCGCTGCTGGCCCGCACCGTCGCGGCCCGGCAGGGCGGCACGCTGGCCGCCCCCGGAGACCTGGCCGCGCTGGGGCGCCGTACCCACGGGGGGTCGGGCGCCGCCGGGCACGGAAGCCTGCGCGCCGGATCCGCCCGGCGCGCCGCCGGGGCCGCCCTGGTTCGGCATCGGAGCCGGCTTCTTGCCGCCCTGGGCGACGTCCACCGGCAGCATGACGAGGGCCGTCGTACCGCCCGAGTCGGAGGGGCGCAGCTGGATGCGGATGCCGTGTCGCAGGGACAGGCGGCCGACCACGAACAGGCCCATGCGGCGGGAGACGGAGACGTCCACGATCGGCGGAGCGGCGAGCCGCTCGTTGATCGCGGCGAGGTCCTCGGGGGACAGGCCGATGCCGGTGTCGTGGATCTCGACGAGCACGCGGCCGTCCGGCAGCGCGTGGCCGGTGACCTTGACCTTGGTCTGCGGGGAGGAGAACGAGGTGGCGTTCTCCAACAGCTCGGCGAGCAGGTGCACGAGGTCGTTGACGACGCGGCCGGCGACGTCGGTGCCCGGCACCGACGTGAGCTCGATGCGCTCGTACTGCTCCACCTCGGACGCGGCGGCGCGGAGCACGTCGACGAGCGGGACGGGGCGGGTCCACCGGCGGCCCGGCTCCTCGCCCGCGAGGACGAGGAGGTTCTCGCCGTTACGGCGCATGCGGGTCGCGAGGTGGTCGAGCTTGAAGAGCGAGGACAGCTGGTCCGGGTCGGCCTCGCGCGACTCCAGCTCGGAGATGAGCGAGAGCTGACGCTGGATGAGGCCCTGGGAGCGGCGCGAGAGGTTGGTGAACATCGCGTTGACGTTGCCCCGGAGGAGGGCCTGCTCGGCGGCGAGGCGGACGGCCTCGCGGTGCACGTCGTCGAAGGCCGCAGCGACCTGGCCGATCTCGTCGCGGGTGTGCAGGCCGACCGACTCCACGGACGTGTCGACGTCCTGCGGGTCGGACTCGGAGAGCTGCTTGACGAGCTCGGGGAGGCGGTCCTGGGCGACGCGCGTCGCGGTGTCCTGCAGGCGGCGCAGCGAGCGGATCATCGACCGGGCCATGACGAAGGCGCCGACGAGGGAGACACCGAGGACGAGGAGAATCAGCGCACCGTTGAGGATCGCGTCCTGCTGCGACTCGTTCTTGAGCTCGCGGGCCTTCTGCTCCATGTCCTCGAGCAGGGTGAGCTCGATGACCTTCATGGCCTGGAGCTTGGTGCCGTCGGCGTCGTACCAGTCCATCCAGGAGCGGTACTGCTGCTCCTTGGCGAACTGCCCCTCGGTGCTCAGGACGCGGCGGGTGAAGTGGTCGGCCTTGCCGATCTCCTGGTTGCCGTCGCCTAGCGCGGCGAGGAGCTCCTCGGGCTTGCCCTGGTAGACGAGCTCGAAGGTCTTCTTCGCCTGGCTCTCGCCGCGGAGGGCGGACAGGGCGTACAGACGGTCGTTCTCGCCGAGGCTGCCCTGCTTGTCACCGCTGTCGGGGAGCGAGGCGGCGATGACCGCGCGCTGGATGGAGGCGTACTCCTTGGCGGAGGAGAACGCCGCCAGGGCGCGCGTGCGCTTGATCATCTCGGGGTTCGACGTGGCCTGCGCCATGTCCTGGGAGAGGGACAGCAGCGAGACGATCAGCGCGTTGTACTCGGTGATGGTCTGCTGGGCGCCGTTGGCGTACGCCTTCTTGCGGATGTCCTCGATGCCGGTGAGCTGGCGGCCGATCTGCAGGATGTTGTTGCGGATCGACTTGAGCGTCTCGTCCTTGTCCTCCGCGCTGTCGACCTTGTCGGTCGCGGAGGCGAAGGCCTGGGCGGCGGTGTCGGTGTTCTCGCGGACACCGTCGACGATGGTGTTGCTCTTGCCGTTCTTGGTGATCGACATCGGACCCGCCGACATGTCCCGCTCCTCCTGGAGCATGGCGGCCAGGTTGGTGGCCTGCCGGGTCATGGTCGTCAGCAGCTGCATGTGCTCCAGCTGGGCGATGTCGTTCATCGAGTCGTTGATGCGGAAGCCGCCGAGCGTGGTGGCCGCGACGACGGGCAGGGTCAGCAGCGACACGAGTCGCGTGCTGATGCGCCAGTTCTGCATGGCGAGGCGAGAGCCGGGCCCGCTGGGGGCCTTCGGTATCGCCACGTCCTGCGTCGCCGGCGTCGCCTTGACGGCCGCATTGCCCTTGCCGGGCTTCCCGCGGCCCTTCGCCTTCACCGCGGCGGAGGCGTTGGGGCTCGCCCCTTCCACAGCCGGCCCGCGGTTCTGGGCGTGCTGGGGCGAGGAGCCACGGTCGGTCCCGCCGCGCGGTTCCTGCTCCGCCGCAGCTTCCCCACGGCCCTGGCGGGCCTGGGGAGACCCCTTGCCATCCCTCTTGAATCGTCCCTGCACTAGCGTCGCAACCTCTGGACCAGGCGTCCTACCGGGTGACCGGCGGGACGGTGTCGAGTCGTGGGGCACAAACGGCCCCATGTGTGGTCGTCGGTGACCGGCGCGTTTCCCTCTCCTTGCCACCGCGCTCGGCGCTGGGTCGCGCCACCTGCGCGCCGACTGTTTCCCGCGGCGGTCCCGCGAATTCCAGCACAGTGGAGGATCTCCAACAAGGTGCGCGTGTCGGCCCGGAGAGTCGGTGACGGCACGTGACAGACGGGCTACGCGATGTGGGACTGCTTTCGGGAGAAACCGGACTTACGCCAACCAAACACCAAGGCTGGCAAGGTGTCCCAGTCGCGATGATCAGGAGCGGAATGGCGCATTCAGTGGCGCAATGTCCGCTTTGTTAGCTGGAATTGACTGTCCGTTATGCCTATTATGTCGGGTCACGGGTGAGCAAACTCACACAGCCGTGGCCATTACTTCCCGGTTCCGCGGGGGATTTAGATGTTTAGCCTTGCCCCGTAAAGGGTTGGCGCACGCGACAACCGTCCATCCACGAGACCGAACCGAGGACCCCGAACTCCGATGAAGACGACGACGATGTTCCGCAACATAGCCAACCCCCGCCGCACCACCCTCGCGCACCTGAAGGACGCAGAGGAGCTGCAGGCGGCCCCGGCCGTCCCGGAGCACGCCGTCGAGCTGCCGACGCAGACCGCGAACCCGCGCCGCACCATCCTGATGGACGCGCCGGTCGCCGCCGCGCAGTAGGCGCCGCGCAAACGAACGCGAACCGCCCCTGTCCGCCGCGTTAGCCTGGAGCCCGCAGACTCCAGCCAGCGGACATACAGAGGGGCAGACGCAACACGTGCGCATCGCCAGGTTCTCCATCGACGGCAATGTCGCGTTCGGCGCGGTCGAGGGCAGCACTGCCCCCGGCGCCGAGGGTGAGCTCGTCCTCGACATCATCAAGGGGATTCCGTTCGCGGACTTCGAGCTCTCCGGGGTGAAGGTCCCGCTCGGCAAGGTCCGGCTGCTGCCGCCCGTGCTCCCGAACAAGGTCGTGGCCGTAGGCCGCAACTACGCGGAGCACGCGGCGGAGCTCGGCCACTCGGTCGTCGACGACCAGGGCCGCCTCGAACCGCCGATCACCTTCTTCAAGCCCTCCACCTCGGTGGTGGGCTCGGGCGACCCGATCACGTACCCCTCCTTCTCGCAGGACCTCCACCACGAGGCGGAGCTCGCCGTGGTCATCGGCCGGATGTGCCGCGAGGTCCCGAAGGAGCGCGTCAAGGACGTGATCCTCGGCTACACCTGCGCCAACGACGTCACCGCGCGCGACGTCCAGCAGCGCGAGAAGCAGTGGGCCCGGGCCAAGGGCTTCGACAGCTCCTGCCCCCTCGGCCCCTGGATCGAGACCGACCTCGACCCGGCCGACCTGACCATCCAGTGCACCGTCAACGGCGAACAGCGCCAGCTCGGCCGCACCAGCGACATGGTCCGGTCCATCGAGGACCTGGTCGTCCACATCTCCGAGGCCATGACGCTGCTCCCCGGCGACGTCATCCTCACGGGGACCCCGGCCGGAGTCGGCCCCCTGAACGTCGGCGACGAGGTCGCCGTCACCATCGAAGGCATCGGCACTCTCACCAACAAGGTGATCAAGCGTGGCTAACGCGAACTTCCGCGTACGTTTCTGTCCCTCCCCGACCGGCAACCCCCACGTGGGCCTGGTCCGGACCGCCCTCTTCAACTGGGCGTTCGCCCGGCACCACGGCGGCACGTTCGTCTTCCGCATCGAGGACACCGACGCGGCGCGCGACTCCGAGGAGTCGTACGACCAGCTGCTCGACTCGCTGCGCTGGCTCGGCTTCACCTGGGACGAGGGCCCCGAGGTGGGCGGCCCGCACGCCCCGTACCGCCAGTCCCAGCGCATGGACATCTACGCGGACGTGGCGAAGAAGCTCCAGGACGGCGGCTACGCCTACCGCTGCTACTGCACCACCGAGGAGCTCGACCAGCGCCGCGACGCCGCCCGCGCCGCCGGCCGCCCCTCCGGCTACGACGGTCACTGCCGCGACCTGAGCGCCGACCGGCAGGCCGCGTACGAGGCCGAGGGCCGCACCTCGATCGTCCGCTTCCGGATGCCCGACGAAACGATCACCTTCACCGACCTGGTCCGCGGCGAGCTCTCCTTCACCCCGGAGAACGTGCCGGACTTCGGCATCGTCCGGGCCAACGGCGCCCCGCTGTACACGCTGGTCAACCCCGTCGACGACGCGCTGATGGAGATCACGCACGTCCTGCGCGGCGAGGACCTGCTGTCCTCCACCCCCCGGCAGATCGCCCTGTACAAGGCGCTGACCGAGCTGGGCATCGCCAAGGGCGTCCCGGACTTCGGCCACCTCCCGTACGTCATGGGCGAGGGCAACAAGAAGCTCTCCAAGCGCGACCCGGAGTCCTCGCTCAACCTGTACCGCGAGCGCGGCTTCCTCCCCGAGGGCCTGCTGAACTACCTCTCGCTCCTCGGCTGGTCCTTCTCCAAGGACCAGGACATCTTCTCGATCGAGGAGATGGTGGCGAAGTTCGACATTCCGGACGTCAACGCCAACCCGGCGCGCTTCGACCTCAAGAAGGCCGAGGCCATCAACGCCGACCACATCCGCCTGCTGGACCCGAAGGCCTTCGCGGACGCCTGCGGCCCGTGGCTGCTGGCCCCGCACGCGAACTGGGCCCCGGAGGACTTCGACGCCGAGGCCTGGGCGGCCATCGCGCCGTACGCGCAGACCCGCGTGACCGTCCTGTCGGACATCACCGCGAACGTCGACTTCCTGTTCCTGAAGCAGCCGGTCGAGGACCAGGCGTCCTGGGACAAGGCGATGAAGGGCGAGCCCGCGGCCCTGCTGACTACGGCGCGCGAGAACCTCGCCGCCGCCGACTGGAACGACCCGGAGTCCCTCAAGCAGGCCGTCCTGACCGCCGGCGAGGCCCACGGCCTCAAGCTCGGCAAGGCACAGGCGCCGGTCCGCGTGGCCGTCACCGGCCGCACGGTGGGCCTGCCGCTCTTCGAGTCCCTGCAGATCCTGGGCAAGGAGCGCTCGCTGTCCCGCATCGACGCGGCCCTGGCGAAGCTCGCCGCCTAGGCGTCCCGCACGTCCCGCAGGGGGCGGCGGCCGGTTCTCCCGGCCGCCGCCCCCTGCGGCGTACGGGCTCCGGCCCGCACCCCGCCGCGGGGACTTCCCCGTCGCGCCCACCGGGGCGGTGCCCGCCGCGTAGGCTCGGTCGCATGCCGATCCGCGCCGTGTTGTGGGACATCGACGACACCCTGTTCGACTACACCGGGGCCGACCGGGCCGGGCTGGCGCGGCAGCTCGCCGACGAGGGCCTGGAGGACCGGTACGGGTCCCCGGCGCAAGCGCTGGCGCTGTGGCGGGAGATCACCGAACGGCACTGGGCCCGCTTCGCCGCCGGGCAGGTGGACTTCCGGGAGCAGCGCCGCGACCGCGTCCGGGACTTCCTGGGCGCCCCGGCCATGACCGGCACCGAGACGGACTCCTGGTTCGACCGGTACGTCACGCACTACAAGTCCGCCTGGGTCGTCTTCCCCGACGTGGTGCCCGTACTGGACCGTCTCGCCGCCGGCTACCGGCACGGGGTGCTCAGCAACTCCTCCGTCGCCAACCAGGACCCCAAGCTGCGCCACCTCGGACTGCGCGACCGCTTCGAGGTGCTGCTCTGCGCCGCCGAGCTCGGGGTGAGCAAGCCCGAGGCCGCCGCCTTCCTCGCCGCGTGCGAGGCGCTCGGGCTGCGGCCCGGGGAGGTGGCGTACGTGGGGGACCAGCCGGAGATCGACGCCCGCGGGGCCCGCGACGCCGGCCTGCTGGCGGTCTGGCTGGACCGCGACGGAGGCCGGGGACCGGGGCCCGGGGGCATCCACCGCATCGAGGGGCTTGACCGGCTCCCGGAGCTGCTGGCAGGGGATACCCGTTTTGGAGCACGGTCAGGCATCCGGTAATGTTCTTTCTGCGCCGCCGGAGCGGGCCGAAAGGCCGGACGGAGGCGCCACCCAAAGAAAAACCCCGGCAAGGGGTTGACTTATGGTGGGGTATAGTGTAATTGGCAACACGAGGGTTTCTGGTTCCCTTATTCTAGGTTCGAGTCCTGGTACCCCAGCGCAGTGCATGTAGTGACGCAGTGCTTGCCCCCGTTGTGTAGCGGCCTAGCACGCCGCCCTCTCAAGGCGGTAGCGCCGGTTCGAATCCGGTCGGGGGTACAGATCCTTCCCGCGAGATCTCCAGGGTCGCACCCGGACGTCTTGATGCAGGATCGCTAGGGCCCCCGTTGTGTAGCGGCCTAGCACGCCGCCCTCTCAAGGCGGTAGCGCCGGTTCGAATCCGGTCGGGGGTACTGGTCTGGTCTAGACCATTTTGGGCTATAGTGTAATTGGCAACACGAGGGTTTCTGGTTCCCTTATTCTAGGTTCGAGTCCTGGTAGCCCAGCGCAGTACAAGGCAATACCAGCTGGCCCCCGTTGTGTAGCGGCCTAGCACGCCGCCCTCTCAAGGCGGTAGCGCCGGTTCGAATCCGGTCGGGGGTACGCACCGAAGAGGCCCTCCGCGATCATCGCGGAGGGCCTCTTCGCCGTTTCGGCACAGGTCCGGCGCAGCTGCAAGTACGGGCCCGGAGGCGCGCGTTCGGACGTGTGCGGCGTCTGCGCGCCCCCGGGCCCGGGGGAGTGGCGGGGATGTGGGGGAACGGGAGGGTCAGCCGGTGCGCCGCAGGGCCTCCGTGAGGCGTGCGGCCGCGTCGATGACGGCCTGGGCGTGCATCCGGCCCGGGTGGCGGGTCAGCCGCTCGATCGGCCCGGAGACCGACACCGAGGCCACCACGCGGTTCGAGGGGCCGCGCACCGGCGCCGAGACGGATGCCACGCCGGGCTCCCGCTCGCCGATCGACTGGGCCCAGCCCCGGCGGCGTACGCCCGAGAGCGCCGTCGCCGTGAAGCGTGCGCCCTGCAGACCGCGGTGGAGCCGCTCGGGCTCCTCCCAGGCCATCAGGATCTGCGCGGCCGAGCCGGCCTTCATCGGCAGGGTGGAGCCGACCGGGACGGTGTCCCGCAGGCCCGACAGCCGCTCGGCGGCCGCCACGCAGATGCGCATGTCCCCTTGACGGCGGTAGAGCTGCGCGCTCTCCCCCGTCACGTCCCGGAGATGGGTGAGTACCGGTCCCGCCGTGGCCAGCAGACGGTCCTCGCCGGCCGCGGCGGCGAGCTCCGCCAGCCGCGGGCCGAGGATGAACCGGCCCTGCATGTCCCTCGCCACCATCCGGTGGTGTTCCAAAGCCACGGCAAGGCGATGTGCCGTGGGTCGTGCGAGCCCTGTCGCCGCGACCAGCCCGGCGAGGGTGGCCGGACCGGACTCCAGTGCGCTCAGTACCAGAGCTGCCTTGTCGAGAACGCCGACGCCGCTAGAGTTGTCCATGAAACGATATTCGCGTCTCACACTGTGAAACGCAAGTTCAATTTTTCCAAGAACCAGCGAGTCTGTATGTGCGGGTCCACGAACCACTGGGTCCGAGCCGTCGTCCGGTGCGTGGGGTACGGGCGACCAGGCGCAACAGATCTCTATGAAGCGCCGGCCGGACCGGCCGGCCGGAGGGAAAGCGATGGGTAGGACACTCGCGGAGAAGGTCTGGGACGACCATGTCGTCCGGCGCGCCGAGGGCGAGCCCGACCTCCTCTTCATCGATCTGCACCTGCTGCACGAGGTGACCAGCCCGCAGGCCTTCGAGGGTCTGCGCCAGGCCGGCCGGCCCGTCCGACGCCTCGACCTCACCATCGCGACCGAGGACCACAACACCCCCACCATCGACATCGACAAGCCCATCGCGGACCCGGTCTCCCGGGCCCAGCTGGAGACGCTGCGCAAGAACTGCGCCGAGTTCGGCGTGCGCCTGCACTCGCTGGGCGACGTCGAGCAGGGCGTCGTCCACGTGGTGGGACCGCAGCTGGGCCTGACCCAGCCCGGCACCACCGTGGTCTGCGGCGACTCCCACACCTCCACTCACGGCGCCTTCGGCGCGCTGGCCTTCGGCATCGGCACCAGCCAGGTCGAGCACGTGCTGGCCACCCAGACGCTCCCGCTGGCCCGCCCCAAGACGATGGCGATCACCGTCACCGGCGCGCTGGCCGAGGGCGTCACCGCGAAGGACCTGATCCTGGCGATCATCGCCCGGATCGGCACCGGCGGCGGCCAGGGCTACATCCTGGAGTACCGCGGCGAGGCCGTCGAGCAGCTGTCGATGGAAGCCCGCATGACCATCTGCAACATGTCGATCGAGGCCGGCGCCCGCGCGGGCATGATCGCCCCCGACGAGACCACCTTCGAGTACCTCCGCGGCCGCGACCACGCCCCCGCGGGCGAGGACTGGGACGCGGCGGTCGCGTACTGGAAGACGCTGCGCACCGATGACGACGCGGTCTTCGACGCCGAGGTCGTCATCGACGGCACCGCGCTGGCCCCGTTCGTCACCTGGGGGACCAACCCGGCCCAGGGCGCCCCGCTGTCGGCGAACGTCCCCGACCCTGCTTCGTACGAGGACGCTTCGGAGCGCAACGCCGCCGAAAAGGCCCTGGAGTACATGGGGTTGACCGCCGGACAGCCGCTGCGGGACATCACGGTGGACACCGTCTTCGTAGGTTCCTGCACCAACGGCCGCATCGAGGACCTGCGCGCCGTGGCCGGGATCATCGAGGGCCGCAAAGTGGCCGACGGCGTACGGATGCTGGTCGTCCCCGGCTCGGTCCGGGTCGCGCTGCAGGCCGTGGAAGAGGGCCTGGACAAGGTCTTCAAGGAGGCCGGGGCCGAATGGCGGCACGCGGGCTGTTCGATGTGCCTGGGCATGAACCCCGACCAACTGGCGCCGGGCGAGCGCTCCGCGTCCACCTCCAACCGCAACTTCGAGGGCCGGCAGGGCAAGGGCGGGCGGACCCACCTGGTCTCCCCGCAGGTGGCCGCCGCCACCGCGGTACTGGGCCATCTGGCCTCGCCCGCCGACCTGTCCGACGCCCACGCGACCGCCGGAGTCTGAGCACCATGGAAGCCTTCACCACCCACACCGGCCGGGCCGTCCCGCTGCGCCGGAGCAACGTCGACACCGACCAGATCATCCCCGCCCACTGGCTGAAGAAGATCACCCGCGACGGGTTCGAGGACGGGCTCTTCGAGGCCTGGCGCAAGGACCCGGAGTTCGTCACCAACCGTCCGGAGCGCGCGGGCGCCACGGTGCTGGTCGCCGGCCCCGACTTCGGCACCGGCTCCTCGCGCGAGCACGCCGTCTGGGCCCTGCAGAACTTCGGCTTCAAGACGGTCATCTCCTCCCGCTTCGCCGACATCTTCCGCGGCAACTCGCTGAAGAACGGTCTGCTGACCGTCGTGCTCCCGCAGGAGACGGTCGAGCGGCTCTGGAAGCTGACCGAGGCCGACCCGCTGGCCGAGATCACCGTCGACCTGGTCGACCGCCAGGTGCGGGCGGAGGGCGTTGTCGCGGAGTTCGAGCTCGACGACAACGCCCGCTGGAGGCTGCTGGAGGGGCTGGACGACATCTCGCTCACCCTTCAGAACGAAGCGGACATCGCCACGTACGAAAGCACCCGGCCGGCCTTCAAGCCCCGCACGATTCGGCTCTGATTCCAGCCTGATCAGCGCTTATTCGCCTTTTGGCGACCACATCGACAACACTGTGCCCCCCACCGTCCGGTGGGGGGCACAGCTGTGTGTTGAGGCCCCGTGAGGCGACAACTCGCCCCAGATGGCACAATCTGTGCATGGAACGCGACAGTCAACTTGAGCTCTACGAACTCGTCGCGGACCGACTGAAAGAAGCACACACAAGGGTGCGCTCACTGCAAGTCCCGGAGGGCGTAAGGATGGCGCTGTCCCGGAAGCTGTTGGTCGCCACGGCTTCGGCGAAGCACGATCTCGCCGATGCGGCAAGGCGCCTGGACAGGTTGATGAAGGACCTCGACGAGGGTCGATTCCCTGAAGGCGACTGATGCGAAGGAACTCCGTAACGGCCTACAGCGTTGCGGCACTAGGGTGATTAGCCCGTTTCGTGTTTGATTTGCGGTATATATCCGCCTAACGTGCGAAATAAGCTTGAACACATTCGTTCTGGCGAAGTCTCCGAAGGGGAAGACGTTGAACAAGGCGCAGCTCGTAGAAGCGATTGCCGACAAGCTGGGCGGCCGTCAGCAGGCCGCGGACGCCGTCGACGCGGTACTGGACGCGATCGTCCGCGCTACCGTCGGAGGCGACCGGGTCTCGGTCACGGGCTTCGGCTCGTTCGAGAAGGTCGACCGCCCGGCCCGTTACGCCCGCAACCCGCAGACCGGAGAGCGCGTCCGGGTCAAGAAGACCTCGGTGCCCCGCTTCCGTGCGGGCCAGGGCTTCAAGGACCTGGTCAGCGGCACCAAGAAGCTGCCCAAGGGCGGCGAGGTGTCCGTGAAGAAGGCGCCCAAGGGCAGCCTGACCGGTGCCGCCTCCGCGACGGTCAAGAAGGCCGCCGCGAAGAAGGCCACCACCGCCAAGAAGGCGACGGCGAAGACCGCGGTCGCGAAGAAGACCACGGCCACCGCCAAGAGGGCCTCCACCGCGACCGCCAAGAAGGCGGCGGTGAAGAGCACGGCCACCGCGAAGAAGGCGACGGCCACGGCGAAGAAGACCACCGCCACCGCCACCGCCAAGAAGGCCACCCCGGCGGCGAAGAAGACCACCGCCACCGCGAAGAAGACCGCTCCGGCCGCCAAGAAGGCCACCGCAGCGACGAAGGCGCCCGCCAAGAAGACGGCGACGCGCAAGGCCACCGCGAAGAAGACCACCGCCCGCAAGAAGTAGGGGCACGAGTCACACACGCCGGGCCGGCTTCCCCCTCGGGGGAGGCCGGCCCGCGGTGCTGTCCGGACGCGGTGCGCCGGAGCGGCGGTGTCGGGGCGAAAGCGCAGGTCAGAAGGTCAGAAGGTCTGCAGTGTGACCAGGGTGATCCGCAGGCCCGCGCCCTCGCCGTCCGTCTCGATCCGGACCCGCTGCCCGGGCCGCAGCAGCCGTAGGCCGCCCGCGTCGAACGCCGGGGAGTCGAAGGGCACCGGGGTGCCGTCGTCCAGCAGCACGCTGCCGCTGCGGGTCTGGGAGTCGTACGTGTACGCGGTCGCCTGCATACCGGCACTGTATCGGGCGGTGTGCCGCCCCACGCCGAGCACGAGGGCCGCTCGCAGGTCCGCCGCGGTGTCCACGTCCCGGCGCATGCTGTCGACCCCCGCCAGCGTGATTTCCACGGCCCCCGACTCCGAATGCCGGGCCCTGGACAGACCGCCGAACGAGGGCGCCAATTCCACGTACGGCGCAGCGGAAAGCAAGGTCGTCCCGATTCCGGCGGCATCCGCCAGAAATGCCCGGGGAAATACCGAAGCGATATCGAGCACGCGTAGCAATTCGGACGGCCGAAGGGCCGGGAGATCGGCGTTCATCGCGGCCACCGCCGCCCCCGGCCGGGCCGCCCGGGCCGCCCGCGCCCCGTGGGCCAGCGCCGCGTTGAGCCCGGAGGCGGGCGCGTCCGGAATGATCCGGGCCCCCAGTCGCGACAGTTCCCCGCCGGCCGTGCGGTCGTCCGTGACGACCACCACATCCACCACCGCGGCGCAGGCCAGCGCCCCGGCGACGGTGTCCTGGGCGAAGGCCAGGGCCAGCCCCGGACGGGACGCGCCGACAGCCGCCGCGAGACGGCTCTTCGCCATCTCCAGGGGCTTCAGCGGGACCACCAGACTCCAGACGGCGTTCGTGGCCGATCCCTTCCCTCCGGTGCGCTCCGGCACGGGCTTATGCCATGGTCAGGTCATGGCCGGGTCACGTCTCGGCTCATTGTCGCCCTCCCCGGGCGACGCGGGGGACCGGTGGCGCGAGCGGGGCGTACGGTGTTCTCGACAGAGACCGGGCCCGGGGCGACACTTGTCCGGCCGACGAGGTGGCCCGAGCCGCGCACCGGTCCTAGAGGAAGGTGTCCGAGTGTCCCGCCGCAGAATCGGCTTCTGGTACCGCCTGGCGGCGGTCATCGCGAAACCGCCGCTGGTAGTGCTCTTCAAGCGGGACTGGCGGGGAATGGAGCACATTCCGGCCGAGGGCGGATTTATCACCGCCGTCAATCACAACTCGTATCTGGACCCGCTCTCCTACGCGCACTTCCAGTACAACACCGGGCGCGTGCCCCGATTGCTCGCGAAGGCCGCCCTCTTCAGAGTCCCTATTGTCGGCGCGATCCTGCGCGGTTCCGGGCAGATCCCGGTCTACCGGGAGAGCAGCAACGCCCTGGACGCATTCCGGGCCGCGGTGGACGCGATCGAGCGCGGCGAATGCGTGGCCTTTTACCCGGAGGGCACCCTCACCCGCGACCCGGACATGTGGCCGATGGCCGGCAAGACCGGCGCCGCGCGCGTGGCGCTGATCACCCGGGCCCCCGTCATTCCGGTGGCCCAGTGGGGCGCGAACCTCGCGATGCCGCCGTACGCGACGCAGGACAAGATCCGCCTCTTCCCGCGCAAGACCCTCCAGGTGCTCGCGGGGCCCCCCGTGGACCTCTCCGCGTTCTACGACAGGGAACCGACCCCGGAGGTCCTCCAGGAGGCCACCGAGGTCGTCATGGCGGCCGTCACGGCCCTTCTGGAGGAGGTGCGGGGCGAGAGCGCGCCCGCGCAGCCGTACGACCACCGCAAGGCCAGGGCACAGCAGCGGCGCAAGGCCGCAGGGGAGGGCATCAAGTGACACGTCCCGTGAAGGCAGCCGTCTACGGAACCGGTTCCTGGGGCACGGCCTTCGGCATCGTGCTCGCCGACGCCGGCTGCGAGGTGACCCTGTGGGGCCGCCGCCGGGAACTGGTCGACGCCGTCAACAGCGGCCGGACCAACCCGGACTACCTGCCGGACGTCGTGCTCCCGGACAACCTCCGGGCCACCACCGACCCGGCCGAGGCCGCGGCGGACGCCGACTTCACCGTCCTCGCCGTCCCCTCCCAGACCCTGCGCGGCAACCTCGCCTCCTGGGCCCCACTCCTCGCTCCCGACACCGTCCTCGTCTCCCTCATGAAGGGCGTCGAACTCGGCACCGCAAAGCGGATGAGCGAGGTCGTCGAGGAGGTGGCCAAGGTCCCCGCCGACCGGATCGCCGTCGTCACCGGCCCCAACCTCGCCCGCGAGATCGCCGCCCGGCAGCCCGCCGCCTCCGTCGTCGCCTGCGTGGACGAGGCCGTGGCCCGGCGCCTCCAGGCCGCCTGCCACACCCCGTACTTCCGCCCGTACACCAGCACCGACGTCATCGGCTGTGAACTCGGCGGCGCCGTCAAGAACGTCATCGGCCTCGCCGTCGGCATCGCGGACGGCATGGGCCTCGGCGACAACACCAAGGGCTCCCTCATCACCCGCGGCCTCGCCGAGGCGACCCGGCTCGGCGTGGCGATGGGCGCGGACCCGCTCACCTTCTCCGGCCTCGCCGGCCTCGGCGACCTCGTCGCCACCTGCTCCTCGCCGCTCTCCCGGAACCACACCTTCGGCACCAACCTCGGCCGCGGCATGACCCTGGAGGAGACCATCGCGGTCACCCGGCAGACCGCCGAGGGAGTCAAGTCCTGCGAGTCGGTGGCCGATCTGGCCCGGCGCCACGGGGTCGACATGCCGATCACGGACACCGTCGTCGACATCGTCCACCACGGCAAGCCGACCCTGGTCGCGCTCAAGGAGCTGATGGGGCGCAGTGCCAAACCGGAACGGCGCTGACTCCGTTCCGGACGTCTGAGCGGGTACCCTCGTGGCGATATGAGCAGCGAGAACCTCCCCCAGACCCCTGAGCAGCAGGGCCGCAAGCCCCGCGTGGCCGTCGTGTTCGGCGGCCGCAGCTCGGAACACGCCATCTCGGTCGTCACGGCGGGCGCGGTCCTGCGCTCCATCGACCGGTCCAAGTACGAGGTGCTGCCCATCGGCATCACCACGGACGGCCGGTGGGCGCTGACCGCCGACGAGCCCGAGCGGATGGCCATCGCCGACCGCCGGCTCCCGAACGTCGCCGAACTGGCCGACTCCGAGGACGGCGCCGTCGTGCTCTCGGTCGACCCGGCCAACCGCGAGGTCGTCTACACCGAGCCGGGCGCCGTCCCCAAGGCACTGGGCGAGGTCGACGTCGTCTTCCCCGTGCTGCACGGACCGTACGGCGAGGACGGCACCCTCCAGGGCCTGCTGGAGCTCTCCGGCATCCCGTACGTCGGCTCCGGCGTCCTCGCCTCGGCCGTCGGCCAGGACAAGGACTACATGAAGCGGGTGTTCACGTCCTTCGGGCTGAACGTCGGCCCGTACGTGACGATCCGCCCCCGCGAGTGGGAAGCCGACCGGGACGCGGCGCGCGCCAAGGTCCTGGACTTCGCCGGCGAGCACGGCTGGCCGCTGTTCGTGAAGCCCGCCCGGGCCGGCTCCTCCATCGGCATCACCAAGGTCGACGACGCCGGAGCCCTGGACGCCGCGATCCAGGAGGCCCGCCGCCACGACCCGAAGGTCATCGTGGAGGCGCTGCTGCGCGGCCGCGAGATCGAGTGCGGCGTCCTGGAGTTCGAGGACGGCCCGCGCGCGAGCGCGCCCGCCGAGATCCCGCCGGTCTCCAGCCACGACTTCTACGACTTCGAGGCGAAGTACATCGACTCCGCCTCCGGGATCGTGCCCGCCCCGCTGACCCCGGAGCAGACCGCCGAGGTGCAGCGGCTCGCGATCGAGGCCTTCGAGGCCGCGTCGTGCGAGGGCCTCGTGCGCGCCGACTTCTTCCTGACCGAGGACGGGGAGTTCGTCATCAACGAGATCAACACGATGCCGGGCTTCACCCCGATCTCCATGTACCCGCGGATGTGGCAGGAGTCGGGCATCGAGTACCAGGAGCTGGTGGACCGCCTGATCCAGGCGGCCCTGCGCCGCTCCACCGGCCTGCGCTAGGACGCGCCCCGCAGCAGCAGACCGCCCGCCGGCCCCGCCCTGAAGGGCGCGGGCCGGCGGGCGGCGGTGTGCCCGGGCGGGCGCGGCGCCGCGCGGGACGCCGTCCGGGGGGTGCGGGCCCTTCGCCGTTCCGGGCCCGTCAGTAGGAGGAGATGCCCTCGGGCACGGTCCTGGCGATCACGTCGGACAGGCCGACCAGCATCCCGGCGTCCTCGGCATGCTCCCGGTCGACCCGCACCTGCGTGTACGCGAGCCGGCCCCCGGTGGTGAAACGGAAGCCGCCGTCGTCGGGGAGCTTCTCCAGCAGCCAGGCCACGTCGTTCACGTGGACGCCCTCCTGTGCCGGATCGGCCATCTCGGGGGGCTTGGGGATCCCGCACCGCAGTACGATCGCCGAGCCGCCCCACGAGGCCGTCAGATCTGATGCCGGTTCGGTGGTGGTCCGCGCCAGGCCGGCCACCGTGTCGGGGAGTTCCTCGTGCAGCGCTGCACAGAACCCCGCGACATCGGCGGGCGGCGTGGCGGGCGGATCCACCCGGGCCCGGGAACCGCCCGGTGAACACGCCGCGAGGGCCAGTACGGACAGCGCGGCGGGCAGGGCCAGGACACGGAGGGGCCGGTGGTGGAGGGACATCACCGGCCAAGAGTAGACGGGGGCTACAGATGGACCACCGGGCAGGTCAAGGTGCGGGTGATCCCCTCCACCTGCTGGACCTTGGCGACGACCATGCGGCCGAGGTCGTCGACGGTGTCGGCCTGGGCGCGCACGATCACGTCGTACGGACCCGTCACGTCCTCGGCCTGGATCACCCCCGGGATCTGGCCGATGGACTCGGCGACGAACGACGCCTTGCCCACTTCGGTCTGGATGAGGATGTACGCCTGTACCACGGAACCTCCAGGGCGGCCACGAGGATCATTTCCCCTAACCTTCGGGTGGGCCCCACACGATCGAAGGGGCTGGGGGAAGAAGGGACGCCACGGTACCGCGTCGCCGAGGGCCGCGGGGAGACCCGCGAGCCGGGCGCCGCGCACGGCGGGGCGTACGGAGAGCAGAAGTTGACGTATCTGTTGACGGTACCCAGAGCTGTGACGGCTCGCGACCGCAAGCGGACTGGGCAAGAAGGGGCACAGCGATGAAGGGCACTGTGGGCGAGCTGGGGGAGTTCGGGCTCATCAGGGAACTCACCTCACGGCTCACCACCACCCCGGCGGTCCGGCTCGGGCCGGGCGACGACGCCGCGGTGGTGTCGGCCCCCGACCGGCGGGTCGTGGCGAGCACCGACATCCTGCTGGAGGGCAGGCACTTCCGGCGCGACTGGTCCACGGCCTACGACGTCGGCCGCAAGGCCGCAGCGCAGAACCTCGCCGACATCGCCGCCATGGGCGCGGTGCCGACCGCGCTGCTCCTCGGCCTGGTCGTCCCGGCCGAGCTGCCGGTCACCTGGCCCACCGAGCTGATGGACGGCATCCGCGACGAGTGCCAGGTCGCCGGCGCCGCCGTGGTCGGCGGCGACGTGGTCCGCGGCGACACCATCACCGTCGCGATCACCGCCCTCGGCGACCTCCGCAACCACGAGCCCGTCCTGCGCTCCGGCGCCCAGCCCGGCGACGTCGTCGCCGTCACCGGCTGGCTGGGCTGGTCCGCGGCCGGGTTCGCGGTCCTCTCGCGCGGCTTCCGCTCGCCCCGGGCCTTCGTCGAGGCGCACCGCCGCCCGGAACCGCCGTACCACGCGGGCCCCGCGGCCGCCGGCCTCGGCGCCACCGCCATGACCGACGTCAGCGACGGCCTGATCGCCGACCTCGGGCACATCGCCGAGGCCAGCAAGGTGCGCATCGACCTGCGCTCCTCGGCCGTGGACATCCCCAGTCAGATGCACGACATCGGTCAGGCCGTCGGCGTGGACCCGCTCCAGTGGGTCCTCACCGGCGGGGAGGACCACGCCATCGTCGCGACCTTCCCGCCCGACGTGAAGCTGCCGGCCCGCTGGAAGGTCATCGGCGGCGTGCTCAACCGCTCCGCGCTGCCCCAGGTGACCGTCGACGGCGCCCCCTGGACCAGCACCGGCGGCTGGGACCACTTCGGCGCCGACCCGGCCGCCGAGGACGGCGCCCTGTGAGCACGGCGCCGCCCCTGTGCCTGACCGTCGCCGGGTCCGACTCCGGCGGCGGCGCGGGCATCCAGGCCGACCTCAAGACCATGCTCGCGCTCGGCGTCCACGGCATGAGCGTGGTGACCGCCGTGACCGCGCAGAACTCCCTCGGGGTGCGCGGAGCCTGGGAGCTCCCCGCCGAGGCCGTGACGGCCCAGTACCGGGCCGTCGTGGACGACATCGGCGTACGGGCCGTCAAGACCGGCATGCTCTCCTCGGCCGTGCTGGTGGAGACCGTGGCCGCGCTGCTGGCCGACACCCCGGCGCCCGCCGTCGTCGACCCGGTCGGCGTCTCCAAGCACGGGGACGCGCTGCTCGCCGCCTCGGCGCTGGACGCCGTACGCGGGGAACTGCTGCCGCGGGCCACCGTGGCCACGCCCAACCTGGACGAGGTGGCGCAGCTCACGGGCCTGCTCGTGGAGACCGAGGACGACATGCGCCGGGCCGCCGACGCGGTGCTGGGCTACGGGCCGCGCTGGGCGCTCATCAAGGGCGGCCACCTCGCGGCGAACGGGGACGAGGCGGTGGACCTGCTCAGCGACGGCACCGAGGAGCGCTGGCTGCGGGCCCCGCGCCACGACAACCGGCACACCCACGGCACCGGCTGCACCCTCGCCAGCGCCATCGCGGCGGGCCTGGCCAAGGGCCTGGCCGTCCCGGAGGCGGTCACCGAGGCCAAGGCGTACGTGACCGGGGCCATCGCCGCGGGCTTCGCGCTCGGCGCGGGCATCGGCCCGGTGGATCACGCCTGGCGGTGGCGCTGAGTCCCGCCGGGCCCGCCGCGGCGTCCACCGGGTGCGGGAAAGGCAAAAGGCCGGTTCACCAGAGGTGAACCGGCCTTCTTGGCAACCGGAAAGGGCTGCGCTACGACGGGAGGCGTCAGCGCGAGACCTTGCCGGCCTTGATGCACGAGGTGCAGGCGTTGAGGCGCTTCGGCGTCCCATTGACCACGGCACGCACGCGCTGGATGTTCGGGTTCCAGCGACGCGAGGTACGGCGGTGCGAGTGGGAGATGCTGTTGCCGAAGCTCGGCCCCTTGGCGCAAACGTCGCAGTTGGCAGCCACAGGTCACTCCAAAGACTTCAGGTGCACTTACAGTGAAACCGGCGCACCGGATCCAGAGATCTGAAGTGGTGTGCCGGGGGATTGGCCCGACTCTCATCGGGCAACCGGAGCAGCATACAACGCCTGCACCGGTCCAAGAAAACTACCACGGCCGCCGTCGCCCCCGCCCCGAGGTCCGGACGCCCCGGCGGTCCTTCGTTACCCTGCGGTGAACCCTGGCCCGCACAAGGAGGAACGCCCGGTGCCGCACGAGCCTCAGCCGCACGCCCTCGACGCCGAAGCGGTGCGCACCTGGAGCTCGCTGGCCGTGGCCGCACTGGGCCGGGCCCGCGAGGACATCGACGCGATCAACGTCTACCCCGTCGCCGACGCGGACACCGGCACCAACCTCTACCTCACCGCCGAATCGGCCGACCGCGCCCTCGACGAGGTCTTCGGCAAGGTGACCGAGGGCACACCGCAGACCTCCCTGTCCCACGCCGTACGGGCCTACGCGCACGGAGCGCTCGTCGGCGCCCGGGGGAACTCCGGGACCATCCTGGCGCAGCTGCTGCGCGGGGTCGCCGACGTGCTCGGGGACGAACCCGGCGCCCGGGGTCCGGGGCGGCTGCTGGCGCAGGCGCTGACCCGCGCCGCGGAATCGGCGTACGCGGCCGTCGCGCACCCGGTCGAGGGCACCATGCTCACCGTGGCCACCGCCGCGGCCCGGGCCGGCGAGGCGGCCGGCGCCGCCGCCGGAACCGCCGCCGAGGTGGCCCGCGCCGCCTACGACGGGGCCCGCGACGCCCTGGCCCAGACGCCGGGGCAGCTGGCCGTGCTCGGCCGGGCCGGGGTGGTAGACGCCGGGGGCTGCGGCGTGGTCGCCGTGCTCGGGGCGCTGTGGCAGGCGCTGTCCGGGCAGGAGCCGGCCGCAGAACCGGTGCGCGGCCGGGCCGTGCCCGTACCGCGGCGAACGGAGCCCTGCGCGAACGGGCAGGACGGGCCGGCGTACGAGGTGATCTACCTGCTGGAGGCCTCCGACGCGGCGGTCGCCGACCTGCGCGCCCGGCTCGACGGGCTCGGCGACTCCCTCGTCGTGGTCGGCGGCGACGGCCTGTGGAACGTCCACGTGCACGTCGACGACCCCGGCGCGGCCGTCGAGGCCGGGGTCGTCGCCGGACGGCCGTACCGGATACGGATCACCCACTTCGGCGACGAGCGGCGCCGGGCCCGCGGCGAGCGCGCCCAGCGGGCCGTGGTCGCCGTGGTCCCGGGGGAGGGGCTCGCGGGACTGTGCGGGGAGGCCGGCGCGACCGCCGTGCTCGCCCGCCCCGGGGAGGTCCCGGCGGTGGCCGAGCTGCTGGACGCCATCCGCCGCGCGCACGCCCGCGAGGTGGTGCTGCTGCCGGGCGGCGCCGAACTGCGGGCCGTCGCCGCCGCGGCGGCCGAGCAGGCCCGGGCCGACGGCGTACGGGTGGCCGTGATCCCCACCCGCTCCGCCGTCCAGGGGCTGGCCGCGCTCGCCGTGCACGACCCGGACGGCAGCTTCGACGAGGACGTGGTCGCCATGACGGCGGCGGCCGGCGCCACCCGCTACGCGGAACTGGCCGTCGCCGAACGGCAGTCCTTCACCTCCGCCGGCATCTGCCAGGCCGGCGACGTGCTCGGCCTCATCGACGGGGACGTCGCGGTCATCGGCGCGAGCCTGACCGAGACCGCCGAGGCGGTCCTGGAGCGGATGCTCGGCTCCGGCGGCGAACTGGTCACCCTGGTCCTGGGCCCCGACGTGCCGGACGCGCTCGCCGAGCGCCTGGAGGCGTACGTCCAGCACGGGCACCTGGCCGTGGACACCGTCACCTACCGGGGCGGGCGGCACTCGGCGCCGCTCCTCATCGGGGTCGAATAGCCGCCTTGTCAGCGGCATGGTGTGCAATGGAACACGTGCCCGCGCTCGACGAAGACCTCAAGAAGACGCTCGGCCCCGCCACCGCGAAGGTGCTGGCCGAACAGCTCGGCCTGCACACGGCCCTGGACCTGCTCCACCACTACCCGCGGCGGTACGCGGAGCGGGGCGAGCTGACCCCGCTGGCCGAGCTCGCCGACCAGCTCGACGACCACGTGACCGTCGTCGCCCAGGTCGCCGACGCCCGGATCCTGACCTTCAACGGCGGCCGCGGCAGACGCCTGGAGGTGACCATCACCGACGGCAGCGGCCGGCTCCAGCTCGTCTTCTTCGGCGCGGGGGTCCACAAGCCGCACAAGGACCTGCTGCCCGGCACCCGCGCCATGTTCGCGGGCAAGGTCGGCATGTTCAACCGCAAGCTCCAGCTCTCCCACCCCGCCTACGAGCTGCTGGGCGCCGACGCCACCGACGAGGACGCCGCGACCGCGTTCGCGAGCCGGCTCATCCCGATCTACCCGGCCTGCGCCAAGCTGGAGTCCTGGAAGATCACCAAGTGCGTGGACGCGGTGCTGCCCGGCGTCCAGGAGACCGTGGACCCGCTGCCGCCCGCGCTGCGCGAGGGCCGCGGACTGGTCCCGCTCACCGAGGCCCTGCTGAAGATCCACCGCCCGGCGACCAAGGCCGACATCGAGGACGCCCGCCAGCGCCTGAAGTGGGACGAGGCCTTCGTCCTCCAGGTCGCCCTCGCCCGCCGCCGCCACGCGGACTCCCAGCTCCCGGCCGTCCCCCGCCGGCCCACGCCCGGCGGCCTGCTGGACTCCTTCGACGCCAAGCTCCCCTTCACCCTCACCGACGGCCAGCTGAAGGTCTCCGCGGAGATCTTCGACGACCTGGCCACCAGCCACCCCATGCACCGCCTCCTCCAGGGCGAAGTGGGCTCGGGCAAGACGATGGTGGCCCTGCGCGCGATGCTCGCGGTCGTCGACTCCGGCGGACAGGCCGCGATGCTCGCGCCCACCGAGGTGCTCGCCCAGCAGCACCACCGGTCGATCACCGAGATGATGGGCGAGCTCGCCGAGGGCGGCATGCTCGGCGGCTCCGACCGGGGCACGAAGGTGGTGCTGCTCACCGGGTCGATGGGGGTGCCGGCCCGCCGGCGGGCCCTGCTCGACCTGGTCACCGGGGAGGCGGGGATCGTCATCGGCACGCACGCCCTGATCGAGGACAAGGTGCAGTTCCACGACCTAGGCCTGGTCGTCGTCGACGAACAGCACCGCTTCGGCGTGGAGCAGCGCGACGCGCTGCGCTCCAAGGGCAAACAGCCCCCGCACCTGCTGGTGATGACCGCGACGCCGATCCCGCGCACGGTCGCCATGACCGTCTTCGGCGACCTGGAGACCTCCGTCCTGGACCAGCTGCCCGCCGGGCGCTCGCCCATCGCCACCCACGTGGTGCCCGCCCAGGACAAGCCGCACTTCCTGGCCCGCGCCTGGGAACGGGTCCGCGAAGAGGTGGAGAACGGCCACCAGGCGTACGTCGTCTGTCCGCGCATCGGGGACGGCGACGAGGCCGCCCCCGGCAAGAAGAAGGCCGCCGCCGAGGCCGACGGGGACAAGCGGCCCCCGCTCGCGGTCCTGGAGATCGCCGAGCAGCTCACCCGCGGCCCGCTCGCCGGGATCTCCGTCGAGGTGCTCCACGGGCGGATGGACCCGGCCGACAAGGACGGCGTCATGCGGCGCTTCGCCGCCGGCGAGGTCAAGGTGCTGGTCGCCACCACCGTCATCGAGGTCGGGGTGAACGTCCCGAACTCCACCGTCATGGTGATCATGGACGCCGACCGGTTCGGCGTCTCCCAGCTCCACCAGCTCCGCGGCCGCGTCGGCCGCGGCTCCGCCCCGGGCCTGTGCCTGCTGGTCAGCGAGATGCACGAGGCCAGCCCCGCCCGCGCCCGGCTCGCCGCCGTAGCCGCCACCCTCGACGGCTTCGAGCTCTCCCGGATCGACCTGGAACAGCGCCGCGAGGGCGACGTCCTCGGCCAGGCCCAGTCCGGGGTGCGCTCCTCGCTGCGGATGCTCGCCGTCATCGAGGACGAGGTGGTCATCGCCGAGGCCAGGGAGGAGGCCACCCGCGTCGTCGCCGAGGACCCCGAGCTGGAGGGCCTGCCGGGCCTGCGCACCGCCCTGGAGGCACTGCTGGACACCGAGCGGGAGCAGTACCTGGAGAAGGGCTGACCGGTACGACCTATCGTGGGAGCCCTGCACTTTCCTCCGACCGCCGTACGAAGGACCCCAGATGACCCGCGTGATCGCCGGCAGCGCCGGCGGGCGACGGCTGGCCGTGCCCCCGGGCACCGGCACCCGCCCGACCTCGGACCGGATGCGGGAAGGCCTCTTCTCCACCTGGGAGTCGCTGCACGGCATCGAGGGGTCCCGGGTGCTCGACCTCTACGCGGGCTCCGGCGCCGTGGGCCTGGAGGCGCTCTCCCGCGGCGCCGGCCACGCCCTGCTGGTCGAGCCCGACGCCAAGGCCGCCAAGGCCATCCGGGACAACATCAGGACGCTGGGCCTGCCCGGGGCGGAGTTCCGGGCGGGCAGGGCCGAGCAGATCGCCGCGGCCGTCGCCGCCGGGGACCCGTACGACCTGGTCTTCCTGGACCCGCCGTACGCCGTCGGGCACGACGATCTTCGGGAGATCCTCCTCACACTCCGGTCCCAGGGCTGGCTCACCGGCGATGCGCTCGTCACCGTGGAGAGGAGCACCAGGAGCGGTGCCTTCCCGTGGCCCGAGGGCTTCGAACCGCTGCGGTCGCGAAAGTACGGCGAGGGCACCCTCTGGTACGGTCGCGCCGCCTTCACCAGCGAAGATTCATGATGTTGGCACCGGAGAGCGAGGGACTTCAGTTGCGCCGCGCCGTCTGTCCGGGGTCGTTCGACCCCATCACCAACGGACACCTCGACATCATCGGACGGGCCTCCCGGCTCTACGACGTGGTCCACGTCGCCGTGATGATCAACCAGTCGAAGCAGGGCCTGTTCACCGTCGAGGAGCGGATCGAGCTGATCCGCGAGGCGACCGCCGACTACGGGAACATCGAGGTCGAGTCCTTCCACGGCCTGCTCGTCGACTTCTGCAAGCAGCGGGACATCCCGGCCATCGTCAAGGGCCTGCGCGCCGTCAGCGACTTCGACTACGAACTCCAGATGGCCCAGATGAACATGGGGCTGTCCGGCGTCGAGACGCTCTTCGTACCGACGAACCCGACCTACAGCTTCCTGTCGTCCTCGCTGGTCAAGGAAGTCGCGACCTGGGGCGGCGACGTGGCCCACCTGCTGCCCGCGCACGTGCACGCCGCCCTGCTGGAACGGCTGCGCGACCGCTGACCGCCAGGCGGGGCCGTCGGCCGGTGTCGGGGTCCCGCCCGTCGGCCTTACAGTCGTCCCGTCCGACTCGGGAACCGCCCGAGGCCGAGAGAGTGCGAGCCCCCATGGACGTGCAGAAGAAGCTCGACGAGATCGTCGCGGCCGTCGGCGGCGCCCGCTCCATGCCCATGTCGGCCTCCTGCGTGATCAACCGTGCCGAACTGCTCGCCCAGCTCGAAGAGGTCCGCGCGGCTCTCCCGGGCTCCCTCGCCCAGGCCCGCGAGCTCATCGGCGACCGGGAGCAGATGGTCGAGGAGGCCCGCCGCGAAGCGGACCGGATCATCGAGTCCGCGCACAGCCAGCGCGGTTCGCTGATCTCCGACACCGAGGTCGCGCGGCGCTCCCAGGCCGAGGCCGACCGGATCCTGGAGGACGCCCGCCGAGAGGCGGAGGAGATCCGGGCCGAGGCCGACGACTACGTGGACAGCAAGCTCGCGAACTTCGAGGTCGTCCTCACCAAGACCATCGGCTCGGTGGACCGCGGCCGCGAGAAGCTCCTGGGCCGCGGACCGGGCCTGGACGAGCACGGCTACCCGGACGCCGAGGCGCCCGAGCGCAGCCACGACCCCGAGACGCAGCGCCTGCAGGCCGACGCGTACGTGGACACCAAGCTGGCCACCTTCGAGGCGGTGCTCTCCAAGACCCTGGATGCGGTGGGCAAGGGCCGCCAGAAGCTGCTGGGCCGGATGCCCACCGACGACCTCGGCGCGCACATGGCCGCCCAGGACGCGGCCGGCTCCCAGCAGTCCCGCTCGTCGAGCGACGCGGACTTCCTGGCGGGCCTCGCGGAACCGGAGCGGGCCGCGGCGCCGGCGCACCTGCCGATCCCCGCCCAGGCGCAGCCGGAGCCCGTCTACGACGCCTACGCCGCGCAGTACTCCGGTCAGCCGGCCGCGCAGCACCAGGACGCGTACGGCTACCAGGACCCGTACGGGGGCTACCAGCAGCAGCCCGACCCGTACTCCGGTGCCGACCCGGCGGGAGCGTCCTACGCCGGCCACTACGACGCGCAGCAGCACGACCCCTACGCGTCCTACCAGCAGCCGCAGCAGCCGCAGCAGCCGCAGCCGCCCCAGCAGGCGCACCAGGCCCAGCAGCCCGCGCTCGACGAGACCAGCCTCTTCGACACGAGCATGATCAACCTGGACCAGCTGCGCCAGTACGAACAGGGGCGCTAGCACCGGATTGGGCGGACAGCTCCCCGGCGGGTATCCTGGCTCTTCGGTCGCGCGTATGCACCGCGATCCATGCTGCCCACGTGTGGCGGAATCTTCGATCTTGAGCAATCCGTGAAAGCAGGAACAGCCCTGAATACCCGCCTCGACCACCGCAACCCCCTCGTGTTCGACACGCACGAGCTGGGTCGGCGTCCTGGTGCCATGCAGAAGCTGTTCCGTGAGATCGCGGCACCGGCGGACCTGGGTCTCGCCGGGGTCATCGGAGTGCCGGAAGGCACCCCGCTCAAGCTCAAGCTCCGCCTCGAGGCGGTCATGGAAGGGGTGCTTGTCACAGGCACCGCCCGTGCATCGGCCGTAGGGGAGTGCGTAAGGTGTCTGGAGTCCGTCGAGCGCGAGCTCAAGGCGGACTTCCAGGAGATGTTCTCGTACCCTGACGCCGACGACCGGACCCGCTCCAAGGCGGAGCCGGCCGACGACGCCGAGGACGACGAGGACACGCTCTTTCTCGAGGACGGCTTGTTCGACCTCGAACCCGTGCTGCGCGACGTGGTGGTGCTCGCACTGCCGCTGCAGCCGGTGTGCCGGGAGGACTGCCTCGGACTGTGCCCCGATTGCGGGCTCAGCCTGAACGACGACCCGGACCACCACCATGACGCCGTCGACATCCGTTGGGCGGCACTGCAGGGACTCGTCACCGATCAGGGCGATGAGAAGGACAACATGAGCGGCACTGCCTCCGACGGAGTTCAGGGCGCCGCCGAGAAGCAGGAGAAGTAGCCATGGCTGTTCCGAAGCGGAAGATGTCGCGCAGCAACACGCGCCACCGCCGGTCGCAGTGGAAGGCTGCGGTCCCCACCCTGGTTTCGTGTGAGCGTTGCCAGGAGCCGAAGCTCCAGCACATTGCGTGCCCGAGCTGCGGCACCTACAACAAGCGCCAGGTCCTCGAGGTCTGAGCGGCTGGTGAGAGGCGCAATGTCTGAGCTGTCCAACGCTGAGAAGCAGGCAGACAGTAACAAAGCGGCCTCGTCCCACACGCTTCTGGAAGGGCGGCTCGGGTACAAACTCGAGACCGCCCTTCTGGTGCGCGCGCTGACGCACCGCTCGTACGCGTACGAGAACGGCGGTCTGCCCACCAACGAGCGGCTGGAGTTCCTCGGGGACTCCGTGCTCGGCCTGGTGGTCACGGACACGCTGTACACGACCCACCCGGATCTCCCCGAAGGCCAGCTGGCCAAGCTTCGGGCCGCGGTGGTCAACTCGCGCGCACTGGCGGAGGTCGGGCGCGGCCTCGAACTCGGTTCCTTCGTCCGGCTCGGCCGCGGCGAAGAGGGCACGGGTGGCCGGGACAAGGCATCCATCCTCGCCGACACCCTTGAAGCGGTGATCGGCGCGGTCTACCTCGACCAGGGCCTCGACGCGGCCTCGGAGCTGGTTCACCGGCTCTTCGATCCGCTCATCGACAGGTCCTCGAACCTCGGCGCCGGCCTGGACTGGAAGACCAGTCTCCAGGAACTCACGGCGTCCGAAGGTCTTGGCGTACCGGAATACCTGGTCTCGGAGACCGGCCCGGACCACGAGAAGACCTTCACCGCTGCTGCTCGCGTCGGTGGTGTCTCGTACGGCACCGGCACCGGCCGCAGCAAGAAGGAAGCGGAACAGCAGGCCGCCGAGTCGGCCTGGCGCGGCATTCGCGCCAAGGCGGACGAGCGGAACGCGGCACCGACCGCGACCGCACCGGCTCCTGCGGCAGCGGCGAAGGCTCCGGCCGACGCCGGGGCCGGGGAAGGCGGGGCGCCGACGCCCGCCGACCCGGAGCCCGACGCCTGACCCTTCCTTCGGGAGCTCCCCGCCCCGCCACCTGTCCGCAGGTGGCGGGGCGGACCCGTTTCCGGGGCCCGGGAGGGGGCCGGTAGGCTCGGATCCCGCGCCCGGACCGGCGCGCCGCCCCGAGGAGAAGCCGTGCCCGAGCTGCCCGAAGTCGAAGTCGTGCGGCGGGGACTGGCGCGCTGGGTCGCGGGGCGGACCGTGGAGTCCGTCGAGGTCCTCCACCCGCGCGCGGTACGCCGCCACCCCGGAGGCGGGGCGGACTTCGCCGCGCGGCTCGGCGGGCAGACCGTCGGGGTCCCGCAGCGGCGCGGGAAGTACCTGTGGCTGCCGCTGGAGGGGCGGGACCTGTCCGTGCTCGGGCACCTCGGGATGAGCGGGCAGCTGCTCGTCCAGCCGCAGGAGTCCCCCGACGAGAAGCACCTGCGCATCCGCGTGCGGTTCGCGGACGACCTCGGCACCGAGCTGCGCTTCGTCGACCAGCGCACCTTCGGCGGGCTCTCCCTGCACGAGAACACGCCCGACGGGCTGCCCGACGTCATCGCGCACATCGCCCGGGACCCGCTGGACCCGCTGTTCGACGAGGGCCTCTACCACCTGGCCCTGCGCGCCAAGCGGACCACGCTCAAGCGGGCGCTGCTGGACCAGTCGCTGATCAGCGGGGTCGGCAACATCTACGCCGACGAGGCGCTCTGGCGCGCCAAGCTGCACTACGAGCGCCCTACCGCCACCCTCGCGCGCCCCCGGAGCGCGGAACTCCTCGGCCACGTCCGGGACGTCATGAACGCGGCCCTCGACGTCGGCGGGACCAGCTTCGACAGCCTGTACGTCAACGTGAACGGGGAGTCGGGCTACTTCGACCGTTCGCTCGACGCCTACGGCCGCGAGGACGAGCCCTGCCGCCGCTGCGGCACCCCGATGCGGCGCAGGCCATGGATGAACCGGTCGAGCTACTTCTGCCCGCGCTGTCAGAGGCCGGCGCGCGCCGCGTCGTAGGTCTGCCGGGAGGTCAGCACGTCTGCCATGCTCCCCTCCAGGAAGTGGATGAGGGCGAGCAGCCGGTCCGCGACCTCCGTGCCGAGCGGGGTCAGTTCGTAGTCGACGCGAGGCGGGTTCGTCGGCTGTGCCTCACGGTTGACGATGCCGTCGCGCTCCAGCGCGTGCAGGGTCTGCGAGAGCATCTTCTCGCTCACGCCCTCCACGCGTCGGCGCAGCTCGTTGAAGCGGCACGGGCCCTCGCGCAGTGCTCCCACCGTGAGACTGCCCCAGCGTCCGGTGACGTGCTCCAGGGTCTCCCGGGACGGGCACGCGCGCGCGAAAACGTCGAACGGAAGTTCTGATCCGGCGGCTTCGGTACAGGCGGCTGGTGTCTCCATGGCCCAAGCGTACCTCCATGCAGCGCTAACTATCAGGTTGCGCTTTCTGAAAGTTAGTGCTTTTCTTTCTCTCGTCGGACCGCACCCCGTGGGACGGCGCAGACTTGTCCGAGGGAGACCGCTTTGTCCGCCATCACGCACGCCCCCGTCGTCTCTATCGCCTACCACTCCGGATACGGCCACACCGCCGTCGTCGCCGAGGCCGTCCGCAGCGGAGCCGCCGAGGCCGGCGCGACCGTGCACCTGATCGCGGTGGACGCGATCGACGACGCCCAGTGGGAGCTGCTCGACGCGTCCGACGCGATCGTCTTCGGATCGCCGACCTACATGGGCACGGCGTCCGGCGCCTTCCACGTCTTCGCGGAGGCCACCTCGAAGCGCTGGTTCGGCGACGTCTGGCGGGACAAGGTCGCGGCGGGCTTCACGAACTCCGGGTCCAAGAGCGGCGACAAGCTCCACACCCTGCAGTTCTTCCAGACGCTGGCCGCCCAGCACGGCATGAGCTGGGTCAACCTGGGCCTGAAGCCGGGCTGGAACTCCACCGCCGGATCCGAGGACGACCTCAACCGCCTCGGCTTCTTCTCCGGCGCGGCCGCCCAGACCAACTCCGACGAGGGTCCGGAAGGCGTCCACCGCGCCGACATCGCCACGGCCGAGCACCTGGGCCGCCGCGTCGCCGAGCACGCGCGCGTCGTCGTCGCGGGCCGTGCGGCCCTGGCGGACGCGGTGCTCGTCTCCGTCTGAGGGATCGTCCGGCGGACGCCCCGAACGCGGTCAGGCCCCGACGGCCCGAGGGGGCCGGCGGGGCCTGACGGTACGCGCTCGCCTCAGAAGCCGAAGTCCTGCGTCCACCAGGGGCCGCCGGCGGCGACGTGTGCGCCGACGCCGAGGGTGCGGAACTCGCAGTTGAGGATGTTCGCCTTGTGGCCCGGGCTGTTCATCCAGGAGTTCATCACGGACGCGGCGTCACCCTGGCCGCGGGCGATGTTCTCGCCGCCGAGGCCGGAGAGGCCCGCCTGGGACGCGCGGTCCCACGGGGTGTCCCCGTCGGGGTCGGTGTGGTCGAAGAAGCCGCGGACCGCCATGTCCTTGCTGAAGGCCCCGGCCAGCGCGGCGAGCGGTGGGTTGGCCCGGACCGGGCCGCATCCGGCTTGCGCGCGGGCCTGGTTCACCAGGGTCACCACGGCCGCCTCCTCGGCGGAGTGCCCGTCCCCGGGGGCGGGTGCGGTCGGCGCCGGGGCGGACGGCTTCGGGGGGACCGGCTTTGCGGGCGCCGGCTTCGGGGGCGCCGGCTTCGCGGGCGCCGGGGCGGCGCTCTTCTGCGGAGCCTTGGTGGAGGGGGCCGGCGTGGCCGAGGGGGCCGGCGGCTCCCCGGGGGCCGAGGGTGACGCCGGTGCGGGAGCGGACGCGGAGGAGGAAGCGGAGGAAAAAGCGGAAGCGGACGGGCTGGGCGACGCCGACGCCGACGCCGTCGGCGTCGGGGAGGCCGAGGGGCTGTCGGACGGGCTCGGGGCGGCGGCTCCCGAAGGGGTCCGGCCGGACAGGTTGGCGAGGCCGCCCTGCTGGTCGAGCGCGCTGTCCCGGGTCGGCTCGGACGCCGCGCCGGCCTCCGCCGCGCCGGGGGCGTCCGTACCGCTGACCCCTACATAGGGGAAGGAGCCGCCGACCGGCACCATGCCCGTGGTGACGGCCGCGGCGGCGAGGGCCACGGCGACCGAGGCGCCCAGCAGGCCGGTGCGCAGGGCGGTTCGGCGCCTGCCTTCGCGGCGCGGGGCGGCGTTGAGTCGGTGGCGTCCCATCGGCGTCGTGCCTTCCTCGGAGCTCAAGATCATCCGTTACTCACCCAAATGGGTGAGTTCATTGCTGCGCGACTGTACGCCATGGGTCCAAGGGGCGATGTGCCCGGAAAGGGCCCGCCCGGTTAGCGTTCACGCATGAATGACGATGTCCGCCTGACCGCCTGGGTGCGCGGCCGTGTACAGGGAGTGGGCTTCCGCTGGTTCACCAGGGCCAATGCCCTGGAGCTCGGAGGGGTGGTCGGCTTCGCGCTCAACCTCGACGACGGGCGGGTACAGGTGGTGGCCGAAGGTCAACGTGAGAATTGCCACCGGCTGCTGGAGTGGCTGCGGTCCGCCGACACGCCCGGCCGGGTGGACGGTGTGACGGAGATCTGGGGCACGCCACGAGGCGGCTACGACGGATTCGCGATCCGGTGATCGATCGACTGATCATGTACTGATCACATGCATCCGGTGGCCACACCCGGTCGGAACTGCGCATTCGTCGCCGACGCGTTGCCAACGGACGCGATCCGTGGAAGGCTCGGAGATGAGGATGATCTCCACGCCCCTTGCGGGGGCCGGGTCGCCCGCCGATACGGGGCGTGATCGTGTTGACCGTCAAACTTTTTGGTGAGACGCTGGAAGCCCCGCGCACCTGAGCTGTTTGGCAGTGTTGGCATTAGTAAGCGCAGTGACTGTCAGTCGCTGCCGGACATCCGCGGGTGCGATTCCCTCACGACCCACACCGCTTCGGTCGGTCACTCAGTGTGGAGGACCATCCATCATGGCAAAGGCGCTTCTCGGTTACGTCGGCGGTTCCGATCCGCGACTCCTCGCCGAGATGCGACGGCTTCAGCAGCGCGTCCAGGACCTCGAGTCCGAGCTCGTACGGATTCAGTCTGAAAATGACGCGCTGAACGCGGCCGCCGCTCAGCACGACGGAGACTCGCTGCTGGACAGCATCGATATCGACGTACCGCAGGCGGAGCCTGCGCTCACCTGATTCGCGCTCCCTGGTTCGCTGGATTCCCAGCCCCGCTTGATCTGCAAGGGACGCTTCGGCGTCCCTTCTTTCTTGGACGTCCGTACGTCCGTACGTCCGCACACCTGCACGCCGCGCCGCACGGCGTGGAGCCAGGCGGGGCTGATTCCTTCGACGCCGGTGGTGCCCCGCACCTTCACGGGTGAAACCGCACGCAAAAGGTAGAGTCCGGCGGCGTGCACCTCAAGTCCCTGACCCTGCGTGGCTTCAAATCCTTCGCCTCCGCCACGACCCTGCGTTTCGAACCCGGCATCACCTGCGTCGTGGGTCCGAACGGCTCCGGCAAGTCCAACGTGGTGGACGCGCTCTCCTGGGTCATGGGCGAACAGGGCGCCAAATCCCTGCGCGGCGGGAAGATGGAAGACGTCATCTTCGCCGGCACCACCGGGCGCCCGCCGCTCGGGCGCGCCGAGGTGTCGCTGACGATCGACAACTCCGACGGCGTGCTGCCCATCGAGTACGCCGAAGTCACCATCACCCGGATCATGTTCCGCGGCGGCAGCAGTGAGTACCAGATCAACGGTGACACCTGCCGCCTGCTCGACATCCAGGAGTTGCTCTCCGACTCCGGCATCGGCCGCGAGATGCACGTCATTGTCGGCCAGGGTCAGCTGGACTCGGTCCTGCACGCCGACCCCATGGGCCGCCGGGCCTTCATCGAGGAGGCCGCCGGCGTACTGAAGCACCGCAAGCGCAAGGAGAAGGCGCTGCGGAAGCTGGACGCGATGCAGGCCAACCTCGCGCGCGTCCAGGACCTGGGCGACGAGCTGCGGCGGCAGCTGAAGCCGCTGGGGCGGCAGGCGGCGGTGGCCCGGCGGGCGGCCGTCATCCAGGCGGACCTGCGGGACGCGCGGCTGCGGCTGCTCGCCGACGACCTGACGGCGCTGCGACGGGCGCTCGACGCCGAGATCGCGGACGAGGCCGCCCTGAAGGAGCGCAAGGAGGCCGCGGAGGCGCGCCTCGCGGACGCCCTGCGCCGTGAGGCGGAGCTGGAGGAGGCCGTACGGGAGCTGGCGCCGCGGCTCACGCGGGCCCGTCAGACCTGGTACGAGCTGTCGCAGCTGGCCGAGCGGGTACGGGGGACCGCGTCCCTGGCGCAGGCGAGGGTCAAGAGCGCGACGGCGCCGGTGGAGGAGGAGCGCCGAGGCCGCGACCCGGAGGACATGGAGAAGGAGGCCGCGCGCGTCCGCGAGCAGGAGGCCGAGCTGACGGCCGCTCTGGAGGCGGCCTCGCGCGCCCTGGAGGACACCGCCGGGCACCGGGCGGAGCTGGAGCGGGAGCTGGCCGAGGAGGAACGGCGGCTGCGGGACGCGGCCCGGGCCATCGCCGACCGGCGCGAGGGGCTGGCCCGGCTGACCGGCCGGCTCGGCGCGGCCCGTTCCCGGGCGGGGGCGGCGCAGTCCGAGATCGACCGGCTGGTCGCCGCGCGGGACGAGGCGCAGACCCGGGCGGCCCTGGCGCGGGAGGAGTACGAGGCGCTGGCCGAGGAGGTCGGCGGCCTCGACGACCCCGCGGTGGAGGGGGAGTACGAGGCGGCGCGGGCCGGGCTGGCGACCGCGGAGGCCGGACTGACCGAGGCGCGGGAGGCGGTGACGGCGGCGGAGCGCTCGCGCGCGGCGGTGACGGCCCGCCGGGACGCGCTCGCGCTCGGGCTGCGCCGCAAGGACGGTACGGGCGCGCTCCTCGCGGCGCGGGAGCGGCTGGCGGGGCTGCTGGGACCGGCGGCCGAGCGGCTGACGGTGGCCCCGGGGTACGAGGTCGCGGTGGCGGCGGCGCTGGGCGCGGCGGCGGACGCGGTGGCGGTGGCTTCGCCGCGGGCGGCCTCCGCGGCCATCCGGCACCTCCGGGACGGCGACGGGGGCCGGGCCACGCTCCTGATCGCCGCGCCGGGGACGACCGTCCCGGGACCGGCCGCCGAGCCGGCCGCGTCCGGGGGCGGTGCCGGGGCCGATGCCGGGGTCGGGGCCGGGGCAGGCACCGGCGCCGGGCTTCCGCAGCGGGGGGCGGACGCCGCCGGGGGAGCGTTCCCCCGTCCGGCCCCCTCGCCGGACGCCGATCCCGAGCCGTACGACCCCGGCACCGGCGGCGGGCGGGGGGACTTCGGGCCGGCGGAGCCGGCGGGACCCGCCGCCCACGGCCCCACCGCGGGCACCGGCCGGGTCCCCGTCGCGCCCGGCCCGGCATCCGGCCTGCCCGGCCCGGCACCCGGCCTGCCCGGGGGACCGGCGCCCGCCGCCGCCCTCGGTACGCGGCCCCGCCCCGGTACGGCCGACGGCGCCGCGACCGCGCCCCCCGTCGCCGCCGCCGGGCTGGTCGGCGGGGACGGCGCCGTGCTGCGGGCGGTGGCCTGGGTCCTGCGGGACTGCTTCGTGGTCGGCGGACTCGACGTGGCCGAGGCCCTCGTCGCGGAGCGCCCCGACGCGGTGGCCGTGACCGTCGAGGGCGACGTCCTCGGGGCGCACCTCGCGCACGGGGGCTCCGCCGGGGCGCCCAGCCTGATCGAGGTCCAGGCCGCCGTCGACGAGGCGGCGGCGGAACTGGCCGACCTGGACCTGCGGTGCGCGGAGCTCGGCGCGGCCCAGGAGGCCGCCCGGATCCGGCACCGGGACGCGGCGGCCCTGGCCGACGAGCTCGCCGAGCGGCGCCGGGCGGGGGAGCGGGCCCGGGCCGGGGTCGCGCAGCAGCTCGGCCGGCTCGCGGGGCAGGCGAAGGGCGCCGAGGGGGAGGCCGAGCGCACCGCCACCGCCGCGGCCAAGGCCCAGGACGCGCTGGAGCAGGCACTGTTCGACGTGGAGGAGTGCGCGCAGCGCCTGGCGGCGGCCGAGGAACTGCCGGTGGAGGACGAGCCGGACGCCTCGCGACGGGACCGGCTGGCCGCCGACGGCGCGAACGCCCGGCAGACCGAGATGGAGGCCCGCCTCCAGCTCCGTACCCACGAGGAACGGGTCAAGGCACTGGCCGGGAGGGCCGATTCACTCGACCGGGGGGCCCGCGCGGAACGGGAGGCCCGGGCCCGCGCCGAGCGCCGCCGCGCCCGGCTGCGGTACGAGGCCGAGGTGGCCCGGGCGGTGGCCGACGGCGCCCGGCAGCTGCTCGCGCACGTGGAGGTGTCGCTGGCCCGCGCCGAGGAGGAGCGCGCCGGCGCCGAGCACGCCAAGGGCCTGCGCGAGCGGGAGCTCGCCGGGGCCAGGACCGGCGGCCGTGACCTGAAGGCCGAGCTCGACAAACTCACCGACTCCGTCCACCGTGGCGAGGTGCTCGGGGCGGAGAAGCGGCTGCGCATCGAACAGGTGGAGGCCAGGGCGCTGGAGGAGTTCGGCATGGACGCCGCCGGGCTCGTGGCCGAGTACGGGCCCGACCAGCCCGTGCCCCCGTCGCCGGCCGCGGACGGCGAGGAGCTCCCCGACGATCCGGAGCACCCCCGCAACCGGCCGGGCCCGTTCGTACGCGTGGTGCAGGAGAAGCGGCTCAAGGCGGCCGAGCGCGCCTACCAGCAGCTCGGCAACGTCAACCCGCTCGCACTGGAGGAGTTCGCGGCGCTGGAGGAGCGCCACCGGTTCCTCAGCGAGCAGCTGGAGGACCTGCGCAAGACGCGGTCCGACCTCCTTCAGGTAGTGAAAGAGGTCGACCAGCGCGTCGAGCAGGTCTTCACCGAGGCCTACCACGACACGGCCCGGCAGTTCGAGGGGGTGTTCTCCCGGCTGTTCCCCGGCGGCGAGGGACGGCTGGTCCTCACCGACCCCGACAACATGCTCACCACCGGCGTCGACGTCGAGGCCCGGCCCCCCGGCAAGAAGGTCAAACGGCTCTCGCTGCTCTCCGGCGGCGAACGCTCCCTGACGGCCGTGGCGCTGCTGGTCTCGATCTTCAAGGCGCGGCCCAGCCCGTTCTACGTGATGGACGAGGTCGAGGCCGCGCTCGACGACACCAACCTGCAGCGGCTGATCCGGATCATGGAGGAGCTCCAGGAGAGCTCGCAGCTGATCGTCATCACCCATCAGAAGCGCACGATGGAGGTCGCCGATGCCCTGTACGGCGTCTCCATGCAGGGAGATGGAGTGTCGAAAGTGATCAGCCAGAGGCTCCGCTAGAGACGCTCATCGTTCAAGCTTTGAACAATGAGCAGGTGCTAAGGCCTTGACTGTCGAGTTTCATGGGCGTGCAATCGGTTCTTCATATCCTCTTGACTTCAAGAAGTGAAGCCATAGGCTCTCTTCTGTCGCCCGGCATGTTCAGGTGGTGGCGCACTGTTTGATGTGCGCCACTGTGAGGAACACGATCAGGCGACGACACGAGTACCAACACCCCCCACGCTGCCCGCCGTCGGCGCCGGGCCCAGGAGCGCACCTTGACCAGCACAGCGAACGCACCCGCGGCGGGCGGTGGAAGCGCCCAGCCCGAGCACCTCGGGCACGTCATCTTCATCACCGCGGCCGCGGCCATGGGCGGTTTCCTCTTCGGCTACGACAGCTCCGTCATCAACGGCGCCGTCGAGGCCATCCGTGACCGGTTCGACGTCGGCTCCGCCGCCCTCGCCCAGGTGATCGCGGCCGCCCTCATCGGCTGCGCCTTCGGCGCTGCGACCGCCGGCCGCATCGCCGACCGGATCGGCCGCATCCGCTGCATGCAGATCGCCGCCGTCCTCTTCACCCTGAGCGCCATCGGATCCGCGACGCCGTTCGCCCTGTGGGACCTAGCCATGTGGCGCATCATCGGCGGCTTCGGCATCGGCATGGCCTCGGTGATCGGCCCCGCCTACATCGCCGAGGTCTCGCCGCCCGCCTACCGCGGCCGGCTCGCCTCCTTCCAGCAGGCCGCCATCGTCATCGGCATCGCCGTCTCGCAGCTGGTCAACTGGGGCATCCTCAACCTCGCCGACGGCGACCAGCGCGGCGAGATCGGCGGCCTGGAAGCCTGGCAGTGGATGCTGGGCGTCATGGTCGTCCCGGCCGTGCTCTACGGCCTGCTGTCCTTCGCCATCCCGGAGTCCCCGCGCTTCCTCGTCTCGGTCGGCAAGATGGACCAGGCCAAGACCGTCCTGCGCGAGGTCGAGGGCGAGCACATCGACGCCGACGCCCGGGTCCGCGAGATCGACGCCGCCATCCACTCGGAGCAGAAGTCGACCTTCAAGGACCTGCTCGGCGGTCGCATGGGCTTCCTGCCGATCGTCTGGATCGGCATCGGCCTCTCCGTCTTCCAGCAGCTCGTCGGCATCAACGTGATCTTCTACTACAGCTCCTCGCTGTGGCAGTCCGTCGGCGTCGACGCGAGCTCCTCGTTCCTGTACTCCTTCGAAACCTCGGTCGTGAACATCATCGGTACGGTGATCGCGATGCTGTTCGTCGACCGGATCGGCCGCAAGCCGCTCGCCCTCATCGGCTCCGTCGGCATGGCGATCTCCCTCGGCATCGCCGCCTGGGCCTTCTCCTTCCGGTCCGGCGTCGGCGACGACATCACCCTGCCGCACACCCAGGGACTCGTCGCGATCATCGCGGCCAACTTCTTCGTCCTCTTCTTCGCCCTGTCCTGGGGCGTGGTGGTCTGGGTCCTGCTCGGCGAGATGTTCCCGGGCCGCATCCGCGCCGCCGCCCTCGGCGTGGCCGCGGCCGCCCAGTGGATCGCCAACTGGGTCATCACCGTCACGTTCCCGACGCTGTCGGACTGGAACCTGTCCGGCGCGTACGTCATCTACGCGTTCTTCGCCGTGCTCTCGATCCCCTTCATCCTCAAATGGGTGCCGGAGACCAAGGGCAAGGCGTTGGAGGAGATGGGGTAAAGCACCCCCGCCACCACCCCTCTCCTCTCGTACGGGTACTGCCCCGGCTCAGTCCTTGAGCCGGGGCAGTACCCGTTCGCACAGCAGGTGCAGGCTGCGCCAGCCCTCGTCCGGCGGCATCCCGCCGCACAGGGGGTGCAGCACCAGGTTCCCCGCCTCGCCGGCGCCCTTCGCGTACGCGACCGCCTCGTCCGGGGTGAGGACGCGGTACACGCCCTCCGCGCGCAGTTCCTCCACCGTGCGCGCGCCCGACCGCACGGCGCTTCGGATGTCCTTGGACTGCCAGGACGCGTACATGCCCGCCTCGTGCAGGAAGCGCCCGCCGTGCTCGGCCCAGACCCGGTCCGGGTCCTCCGCGATGTGCAGCAGCGGGGTCTCGGCGGCCGGCATCATGCAGAAGCCCTCCGTCCCGTACTCCGCGAGCTTCGCCCGGTAGTACGCCTCCAGCTCCGGCAGGTGCGCGCTCGGGAAGAACGGAAGCCCCAGCCGGGCCGCGCGCCGCGCCGCCGCCTCGGAGCTGCCGCCGACGAGCAGCAGCGGGTGCGGCTGCGTGAAGGGCCGCGGGGTGACCCGTACGGTCCTGCCGCGGAACTCGAACGGCTCACCCGTCCACGCCTTCAGTAGGGTTTCCAGCAGCTCGTCCTGTAGCCGGCCGCGCCGGCCCCAGTCCACGCCGTGCTGCTCGTACTCCTCGGGCCGGTAGCCGATGCCCGCGACGGTCACCAGCCGGCCGCCGCTGAGCAGGTCGAGCACGGCGATGTCCTCGGCCACCTTCAGCGGGTCGTACAGCGGGCCGATGATCGCCGAGACGGTCACCGCGATGCGGCGGGTGGCGCCGAAGACGGCGCCCGCGAAGACGAAGGGGGAGGGCAGCCAGTTGTTGGCGGTGCCGTGGTGCTCCTCGGTCTGGACGGTGTCGATCCCGCGGTCGTCCGCGTACCGGGCCATCTCCAGAGCCGTCCGGTAGCGGGCGGAGAGCGACTCGGGGGTGCCGTTCGGGTCGACGAGATTGAACCGGGCCACGGTGATGGGCATGGAGGAGTCCCCCTTCGCCGGATGTGGGTGGGCGGGCGAAGGGGGACACTAACTGACGCAGCGTCAGTTGGGCAGGGTTCCGGCGGGCTCGCGGTCCTCGCCCGGCGCCCCGGCGGCGGCCGGGGCGGGCGTACGCGGCAGCACCGCGTACAGCACCGCGGAGGTCACGATGCCGGCCACCCAGCCGAGGCCGTTCTCCCCGATCCAGGTGGAGGACAGCGGCCCGCTGAACCAGTCCACCGACGTGAAGAGCAGGCCGGCCACCAGGGCGAGCGCCCACGCGGTCATCGCCTGCCAGGCGAAACCGCCCTTGTACCAGTAGGCGCTGGTCCGCGTGGTGTCCAGCAGCGCGGGGCCGTCGTAGGTCTCGCGGCGCAGCATGTCCACGCCGAAGACGCCGATCCAGGCGGAGAACGCCACGGCGAGCAGGGTCAGGAAGGAGATGAACGAGCCGAAGAAGCTGGTCGCGACCACCATCAGCAGGAAGCCGAAGACCAGGCTGATGACGGCGTTCACACTGACGGCCCAGGCGCGCGGGACCTTGATGCCGAGGGTCTGCGCGGTGAACCCGGCCGAGTACATCGACATCGAGTTGATCAGCAGCATGCCGACGAGCGCGATCAGCAGGTACGGGACCGCGATCCAGGTCGGCAGCAGGTCGCCGATGAAGGAGACCGGATCCTGCGCGGTGGCCAGGTCCGGCGTGCCCACGGCCATGACCGCGCCCATCAGCACCATCGGCAGGACGACCACGCCGGCGCCGCCGATCGTGGCGCCGACCATGCCCCTGGACGAGGCCGTGCGGGGCAGGTAGCGGGTGAAGTCCGGACCGGACGGAACCCAGCTGATGCCGCCGGCCGCGATGGTGCCGATGCCCGCGATCATCATCGCGGTGGAGCCGGCCGGCTTCCCGAAGACGGCGGACCAGTCGGTCGTGACGACCAGGTAGCCGAGGACCAGCACGCTGAAGGTGCCGAAGAGGTACGTGGACCAGGTGGAGCAGACGCGCAGCGCGTTGATGCCCAGGCCGGAGACCACGAAGGTGCAGCCCACGAAGAACAGCAGGGTGACCACGATCAGGGCGGTGCTGCTCTTGACGCCGAAGAGCAGGTCGAGCACGGTCAGCACGGCGTAGGCGCCGCTGACCGCGTTGATGGTCTCCCACCCCCAGCGCGCCACCCAGATCAGCGCCCCCGGGAACAGGTTGCCGCGCTGTCCGAACACCGCCCTCGACAGGGCCATGCCCGGAGAGCCGCCGCGCTTGCCGGCGATGGAGATCACGCCGACGATCCCGTACGAGACGACCGGGGCGGCCACCGCGACGACGAGCACCTGCCAGATGTTGAGCTTGTTGAAGATCACCAGGCCGGCGCCCATGGTGAGCAGCAGCACGCTGATGTTGGCGGCGACCCACGTCGGTACGAGCTCGCGCACCCGGCCGGTGCGCTCGCCGTCCGGGACGGGCTCCAGTCCGCGGGTCTCGATCGCGGTCTCTATCGCACCCTCGGCGGGCTCGGCAGGCATGCGGTACTCCGGTGGGGGAGATGGGGCGGGAAGTCGCCCATCATCGTAGATCTGCCACTAAGACCACAAATAGAGGATTCGGTCCTGGTGCGGCGCTCCCGGTTCCCGGGTCCGGAGCGCCCGTGGCCGATACTGGGGACGTTATGGAAATCCTCATCCTTGCTGTAGTCATCGCCCTGGTCGCGGTCGGCATGATCAGCGGGCTCGTGGTCAGCAGCCGCAAGAAGAAGCAGCTGCCGCCCTCGGCACCGTCGAGCACGCCGACCATCACTGCCCCGCCCGCCGAACCGCAGGTGGGGGAGGACGCCGCACCGACGGCGGAAGAGCCGCGCCGCACGATCGAGGAGGTCACCCTCCCCGACACCGCGGCCGCCACCGATTCCCCGGTCGCCGTCGAGGACCCCGTCGTCGAGGCGCCGGCCGCACCCGAGATCGAGGTGCCCGAGCCCACGGCCGGCCGCCTGATCCGGCTGCGCGCCCGCCTCGCCCGGTCGCAGAACTCGCTGGGCAAGGGGCTGCTCACGCTGCTCTCCCGCGAGCACCTCGACGAGGACACCTGGGAGGAGATCGAGGAGACCCTCCTCATCGCCGACGTGGGTGTCGTACCCACGCAGGAACTGGTCGACCGGCTCCGCGCGCGGGTCAGGGTGCTCGGCACCCGCACCCCCGCGGACCTGCGCGCCCTGCTGAAGGAGGAGCTGCTGACCCTGGTCGGCACCGACTTCGACCGCGCCGTGAAGACCGAGAGCGGCGTGGACACCCCCGCCGTCGTGATGGTCGTCGGCGTGAACGGCACCGGCAAGACCACCACCACCGGCAAGCTCGCCCGCGTCCTGGTGGCCGACGGCCGCAGCGTGGTGCTCGGCGCCGCCGACACCTTCCGCGCCGCCGCCGCCGACCAGCTCCAGACGTGGGGCGACCGGGTCGGGGCGCGCACCGTGCGCGGCCCCGAGGGCGGCGACCCGGCCTCGATCGCCTTCGACGCGGTCAAGGAGGGCATCGCCGAGGGTGCCGACGTGGTGCTCATCGACACCGCCGGCCGCCTCCACACCAAGACCGGCCTCATGGACGAGCTCGGCAAGGTCAAGCGCGTCGTGGAGAAGCACGGCCCGCTGGACGAGATCCTGCTGGTCCTGGACGCCACCACCGGGCAGAACGGCCTGACCCAGGCCCGCGTCTTCGCCGAGGTCGTGGACGTCACCGGCATCGTGCTGACCAAGCTCGACGGCACTGCCAAGGGCGGCATCGTCGTCGCCGTCCAGCGCGAGCTGGGCGTCCCCGTCAAGCTGGTCGGCCTCGGCGAGGGCCCGGACGACCTGGCCCCCTTCGAGCCGGAGGCGTTCGTCGACGCCCTGATCGGCGACTGACCGCCACGTCCGGGGGTCCCTGGCGCGCCCGTGCGCCCCGCGTGCCGCTCCCGTGCGGACTAGTCGCGCAGGCGGTGGCAGATGTAGGCGAGGGTGCCGAGCAGCAGCCGGGCCTGCGGCGGGTTTCCGGCGGAGTCGAGCGCCGGCGGGCGCAGCCAGCCGACCGGCCCGAGCCCGCCCCGGTCGGAGGGCGGGGCCGTCACGAAGGCGCCCTGGCCCAGCGCCCGCAGGTCGAGGTCGGCGTCGTCCCAGCCCATCCGGTACAGCAGCTGCGGCAGCCCCGCCGCCGCGCCCGGGGCCACGAAGAACTGCGCCCGGCCGTCGGGGGTCGCGGTGACCGGGCCGAGCGGCAGGCCCATCCGCTCCAGCCGGACCAGCGCCCGCCGGCCGGTCTCCTCGGAGACCTCGATGACGTCGAAGGAGCGGCCCACCGGGAGGAGCACCGCCGCCCCCGGGTAGTCGCCCCAGGCCTCGGCGACCTCGTGGAGGGTGGCCCCGGCCGGGACCGCGGGGGCCAGCGCCAGGGGGTGCGCCCCGGGAGCCGTACACCGCGCGTCGCCGCAGGAGCAGTCGCGTCCGGGGGCGGCGGCGCGGGCCCCGGGGACGGCGTCCCAGCCCCACAGCCCGGTGTACTCCGCCACCGCGGTGCACTCCGCGGTCCGGCCGCGGCGCCGGGCGCCGGAACGGAATTCCCTGGTGCTTCGGCTGCCGCCGATCGTGAAGCCCATGCCCATGCCCCCTCCAACGGGTCGGACGCGCCGGTGGTTACGACGTCCGCCGGACCTGCCGGCGGAGCTCCGCCGCGGGGTGCCCTCGGGGGGGCCGCCCGGCGCACTCCTCGCCGCGCGCGCCCCTGGCGCACTCCAGTCCAACCGATCCGTTTCACCTCGGTGTCAAGTGAATCGCGCCTGGCGGGTGGGGAGTTCATTCAAAGGGGTGGCGAATGGTGGCGTTTCCGCGGTCGACCTCGCGTAAGGCGTGATCGTAGGATTACTTTCGGTGTACGAAGCCCCAAGGTGGACCCGTACGTGGGTATGCCGGAGGCAATGTGTGAAGGACTTGTGAAGGTCCCTGGCGGCAGGTGCCGCCCCAGCCAGGGTTTCGTGTGGAAGAGGCGTGAGTGGATGGGGGCGTTCCAGTGAGCGGCAACGGCGCAAGCGGAACGAACGAGGAGTCTGCTGCGCGCAACGAACAGCTCAGCTCCTGGTTCGTCCGCAGCGGTTGGTCCAAGGGCGAGCTCGCCCGCCAGGTCAACCGCCGGGCCCGCCAGATGGGCGCCCACCACATCAGCACCGACACCTCCCGCGTGCGCCGCTGGCTCGACGGCGAACAGCCCCGCGAGCCCGTCCCGCGGATCCTCTCCGAGCTGTTCTCCGAGCGCTTCGGCTCCGTCGTCGCCATCGAGCAGCTCGGGCTGCGCACGGCCCACCAGACCCCCTCCGTCTCCGGCGTCGACCTGCCGTGGGCCGGCCCGCAGACCGTCGAACTGCTCGGGGAGTTCTCCCGCAGCGACCTGATGCTGGCCCGCCGCGGCTTCCTCGGGCCCTCCCTCGCCCTCTCCGCCGGCCCCGCCCTCATCGAGCCCATGCAGCGCTGGCTCGTCCCCGTACCGCCCGCCGAGCCCGGCCGGCGCGAGGCGGGCCCGTCCGGCTCCGCGGGCGGCTCCCGGGCGCCCCGCCTGTCCGAGCCCGAACTCGACCTGCTCGACGCGACCACCGTGATGTTCCGCAAGTGGGACGCCCAGTGCGGCGGCGGCTTACGCCGCAAGGCCGTCGTCGGCCAGCTCCACGAGGTCACCGACCTGCTCCAGGAGAACCACCCGGCCCCGGTCATGAAGCGGCTCTTCAAGGTCGCCGCCGAGCTCGCCGAACTCGCCGGCTGGATGAGCTACGACATCGGCCTGCACCCCACCGCGCAGAAGTACTTCGTCCTCGCGCTGCACGCCGCGAAGGAGGGCGGGGACAAGCCGCTGGGCTCCTACATCCTCTCCGGCATGAGCCGCCAGATGATCCACCTCGGCCGTCCCGAGGACGCCCTGGAACTCATCCACCTCGCCCAGTACGGCAGCCGCGACTGCGCCGGCCCGCGCACCCAGGCCATGCTGTATGCGATGGAGGCCCGCGCCTACGCCAACATGGGACAGCCCAGCCGCTGTAAGCGGGCCGTGCGGATGGCCGAGGACACGTTCTCCGAAACCGGCTTCACCGACGAGCCCGAGCCCGACTGGATCGGCTTCTTCTCCGAGGCCGAGCTGAACGGCGAGAACTCCCACTCGTACCGTGATCTGGCCTACGTGGCCGGGCGCAGCCCCGCGTACGCCTCCCTCGCCGAGCCCGTCATGGCGAAGGCCGTCGAGCTCTTCGAGAAGGACGAGGTGCACCAGCGCTCCTACGCCCTCAACCTCGTCGGCATGGCCACCGTCCACCTGCTCCAGCGCGAGCCGGAACAGGCCGCCGTCCTCGTCGGCCAGGCCCTCGACGTGGCGGGAAAGGTGCGGTCCGAACGGGTGAACACCCGCCTGCGCAAGACCGTCGACGCCGCCGCCCGTGAATACGGCGACGTCGCCGACGTGGTCCGGCTCACCGACCACCTCGCCTCCCGGCTCCCCGAAGCCGCGGAGGCCGTCTGACGGCCCCAGCGGCCGTCCCCGAGGCCCCGGCCGCGGCAGTTCACCCCGTGAAGCCCGATCAGGCTCCCCCAGCCAGGACGTCCGGGTACTGCCGCGGCCGGCTGCTCTTCGCCGCCGGACCACGGCCGCTCCCGCGCGGGCGGCGGGCCGCCGCCGCGGTCACCCGATCGGCGGATACGGCGTTCATCGTCCCGTAACAGCCCCGACCTCTTCGTCATCGCGGCGAAACACTGAGCGGTGCCGCCGGAAACCGGCCTGCGTGAATCTCAGGGCAATAACCGGCCAGCCCCCACCAGGCCGGAGCCCTTAACGCCGCTCAGGTTTTCACGATCGCCCGCACGCGAACGTACCGACGACGAGGAGACGCCGATGGCATCAGCCATCACGACCCTCGCGGCAGACGCCCCGACGCTGTCTGCCGCGAACACCGGGTTCATGCTCATCTGCTCCGCCCTGGTCATGCTGATGACCCCGGGACTCGCCTTCTTCTACGGAGGCATGGTCCGCGTCAAGAGCAGCCTCAACATGCTGATGATGAGCTTCATCAGCCTCGGGATCGTCACGATCCTCTGGGTCCTCTACGGCTTCAGCCTCGCCTTCGGCACCGACTCAGGCTCCCTGATCGGCTGGAACTCCGACTACGTGGGCCTCAGCGGCATCGGCATCACCGAGCTGTGGGACGGCTACACCATCCCGGTCTACGTCTTCGCCGTCTTCCAGCTGATGTTCGCCGTCATCACCCCCGCCCTGATCAGCGGCGCCCTCGCCGACCGCGTCAAGTTCAGCGCGTGGGCCCTGTTCACCGCCCTGTGGGTCACGGTCGTCTACTTCCCCGTCGCCCACTGGGTGTGGGGCGCCGGCGGCTGGCTCTTCGAGCTCGGCGTCATCGACTTCGCCGGCGGCACCGCCGTCCACATCAACGCCGGCGCCGCCGCCCTCGGCGTGATCCTGGTCATCGGCAAGCGCGTCGGCTTCAAGAAGGACCCGATGCGCCCGCACAGCCTCCCGCTCGTGATGCTCGGCGCCGGCCTCCTGTGGTTCGGCTGGTTCGGCTTCAACGCGGGCTCCTGGCTCGGCAACGACGACGGCGTCGGCGCGGTCATGTTCGTCAACACCCAGGTCGCCACCGCCGCCGCCATGCTCGCCTGGCTCGCCTACGAGAAGCTGCGCCACGGCTCCTTCACCACACTCGGCGCCGCCTCCGGCGCGGTCGCCGGACTCGTCGCCATCACCCCCTCCGGCGGTGCGGTCAGCCCGCTCGGCGCGATCGCCGTCGGCGCCATCGCCGGTGTGCTGTGCGCCATGGCGGTCGGCCTCAAGTACAAGTTCGGCTATGACGACTCCCTCGACGTGGTCGGCGTCCACCTCGTCGGCGGTGTCGCCGGCTCCCTGCTGGTGGGCCTCTTCGCCACCGGCGGCGTCCAGTCCGACGTGGCCGGCCTCTTCTACGGCGGCGGCCTGGAACAGCTCGGCAAGCAGGCCATCGGCGTCTTCGCCGTCCTCGCCTACTCTCTCGTGGTGTCCGCGGTCCTCGCCTTCCTCCTCGACAAGACGATCGGGATGCGGGTCACCGAGGACGTCGAGGTCGCCGGCATCGACCAGGTCGAGCACGCCGAGACCGCCTACGACTTCAGCGGAGCCGGTGGCGGCGCCGCCTCGCGGAACACCGCCGCCCCCGCCCCCGCCGCGAGCAAGAAGGTTGACGCATGAAGCTGATCACCGCGATCGTCAAGCCGCACAAGCTGGACGAGATCAAGGAGGCCCTCCAGGCCTTCGGAGTCCAGGGCCTCACGGTCACCGAGGCCAGCGGCTACGGCCGCCAGCGCGGCCACACCGAGGTCTACCGCGGCGCCGAGTACCAGGTCGACCTCGTACCCAAGATCCGCATCGAGGTGCTGGTCGACGACGCGGAGGCCGAGGATCTGATCCAGGTCATCGTGAGCGCCGCCCAGACCGGCAAGATCGGTGACGGCAAGGTGTGGAGCGTCCCCGTGGACTCGGTCGTACGGGTCCGCACCGGCGAGCGCGGCGCTGACGCGCTCTAGGTGACGGGAGCTCCTGGGTGACGAGCGTCGAAGAGACCACGGACCACACGGCCGACTCGGGACCCAGCGGATACGCCGCGGCCCGGCTGCGACTCCTCCAGGAGGAGTCGCGGTCCGGGCCGTCACGGCGTTCCGCCCTGGCCGGGCTGACCGACGACTGGCTGAACGGCCTGTTCAAGACCGCCGCACGGGAGACGGGCGTCCGGGGCGCCGCCCTGGTGGCCGTCGGCGGCTACGGACGCGGGGAGCTCTCCCCGCGCAGCGACCTCGACCTGGTGCTGCTGCACGACGGCAAGGCCGGCGCGCAGGCGCTGAGCGCGCTCGCCGACCGGATCTGGTACCCCGTGTGGGACCTGGGCCTCGCCCTCGACCACTCGGTACGGACCCCGGCGGAGGCTCGCAAGACCGCCGCCGAGGACCTGAAGGTGCACCTCGGACTGCTCGACGCCCGGCCCGTCGCCGGTGACGCCGGGCTGCTGGCCGGTCTGCGGACCTCGGTCCTCGCCGACTGGCGCAACCAGGCCGCCAAGCGGCTCCCGCAGCTGCACGCGCTGTGCCGCGAGCGGGCCGAGCGGGCCGGGGAGCTCCGCTTCCTGCTCGAACCCGACCTCAAGGAGGCCCGCGGCGGCCTCCGGGACGTCACCGCGCTGCGGGCGGTCGCCGCCTCCTGGCTGGCCGACGCCCCCCGCGAGGGCCTCGGCGAGGCCCGGCGGCGCCTGCTGGACGCGCGCGACGCCCTGCACCTGGTGACCGGCCGGGCCACCGACCGGCTCTCCCTCCAGGAACAGGACCAGGTCGCGGGACAGCTCGGACTGCTCGACGCGGACGCCTTGCTCCGCCAGGTCTACGAGGCCGCGCGCGTGGTCTCGTACGCCGGCGACGTGACCTGGCGCGAGGTCGGACGGGTCCTGCGCGCCCGCGCGGCCAGACCCCGGCTGCGCGGCCTGCTCGGCACCCGGGGCCAGGCCGCCACCGAGCGGGCGCCGCTCGCGGAGGGCGTGGTGGAGGCCGACGGCGAGGCCGTACTGGCCCTGGCCGCCCGGCCCGACCGGGACCCGGTGCTGCCGCTGCGGTTCGCCGCGGCCGCCGCGCAGGCGGGCCTGCCCGTCTCCCTGCACTCCGTACGCCGGCTCGCGGCGCAGGCCAAGGCGCTGCCCGTGCCGTGGCCCGCCGAGGCACGGGAGCAGCTGCTGACGCTGCTGGGCGCGGGGGAGCCGATGGTCGGCGTCTGGGAGGCCATGGAGGCGGAGGGGCTGATCACCCGCCTGCTGCCCGACTGGGAGCGGGTCCGCTGCCGCCCGCAGCGCAACCCCGTCCACACCTGGACCGTCGACCGGCACCTCATCGAGACGGCCGTGCGGGCCTCGGCGCTCACCCGCCGGGTCGGCCGCCCCGACCTGCTGCTGACGGCCGCCCTGCTCCACGACATCGGCAAGGGCTGGCCCGGCGACCACTCGGTGGCCGGCGAGACCATCGCGCGCGACGTCGCCGCCCGCGTCGGCTTCGGCGCCGAGGACGTGGCCGTGCTGGGCACGCTCGTACGCCACCACCTGCTGCTGATCGACACCGCGACCCGCCGCGACCTGGACGACCCGGCGACGGTCCGCGCGGTCGCCGAGGCCGTGGGGTCCCCGTCCACGCTGGAGATTTTGCACGCCCTCACCGAGGCGGACGCCCTGGCCACCGGGCCCGCCGCGTGGAGCACCTGGCGGGGATCGCTGGTCGCCGACCTCGTGGCCCGGGTCGCCGCCGTACTGCGGGGCGCGACCCCGGCGGTACGGGAGCTGGAGATCCCCACGACCGAGCAGGAACGCCTCGCGATCGAGGCCCTGCGCACCCGGGAGCCCGTGCTCGCCCTCCACGCCCGCCGCGAGGAGGACGACGCGGTGGGTGTGGAACTGGTCGTCGCGGTCCCGGACCAGCCGGGGGTCCTCCCCGCGGTGGCCGGGGTGCTGGCCCTGCACCGGCTCACCGTACGGGCGGCCGAACTGCGCTCCCTGGAGCTGCCCGACCAGCTGGGGGAGGTGCTGGTGTTCCGCTGGCGGGTCGCGGCGGAGTACGGCTCGCTGCCGGAGTCGGCCCGGCTGCGCACCGACCTGATCCGGGCCCTGGACGGCTCGCTGGACGTCCCGGCGAAGCTGGCGGACCGCGAGGCGGCATACCCGCGGCGGCGCGGGGTCGTGCCTCCGCCGCCCCGGGTCACCGTGGTCCCGGACGTGTCCTCCCTGGCCACGGTCCTGGAGGTGCGCGCCCCCGACGCGGTCGGGCTGCTGCACCGCATCGGCCGCGCCCTGGAGGCGGCGGGCGTCCGGGTGCGCAGCGCCCACGTCTCGACGCCGGGCGCCGACGCGGTGGACACCGTGTACGTGGTCGACGGCGACGGCAAACCCCTGCCGGCCGCGGGAGCGGCGGCCCTGGCCCGTTCGGTGCAGGCCGCGCTGGCCTGAGCGCCACGCGCCGCTCCGGCGCGTTCCCCGGGGGTCCGCCCCCGGGGAACGCGCGGGCGGAGAGGGGAATGCGGCCCGAAGGGCCGGGCCGGCGGCGCGGCCCGATACCCTGGTGGACGACCACACCGCCCCCGACCCGAGGAATCGCGACCACCGTGTTCGATACGCTCTCCGACCGCTTGGCGAATACCTTCAAGGGCCTGCGCGGCAAAGGCCGGCTGTCCGAGGCTGACATCGACGCAGCGGCCCGGGAAATCCGTATCGCGCTCCTCGAGGCCGACGTCGCCCTCCCCGTCGTCCGCTCCTTCATCGCGAACGTCAAGGAACGCGCGCGCGGCGAAGAGGTCAGCAAGGCCCTGAACCCGGGCCAGCAGGTCCTCAAGATCGTCAATGACGAGCTCGTCACGATCCTCGGCGGCGAGACCCGGCGGCTCCGGTTCGCCAAGACCGCCCCCACCGTGATCATGCTGGCCGGCCTCCAGGGCGCCGGTAAGACCACCCTCGCCGGAAAGCTCGGCCTGTGGCTGAAGGGGCAGGGCCACTCCCCGCTCCTCGTGGCGTGCGACCTCCAGCGCCCCAACGCCGTCAACCAGCTTTCCGTCGTCGCCGAGCGCGCGGGCGTCGCGGTCTACGCGCCCGAGCCGGGCAACGGCGTCGGAGACCCGGTCACGGTCGCCAAGGACTCCATCGAGTACGCGCGCACGAAGCAGTTCGACATCGTCATCGTCGACACCGCCGGCCGTCTCGGCATCGACGCCGAGCTGATGCGCCAGGCCGCCGACATCCGTGACGCGGTCAGCCCCGACGAGATCCTCTTCGTCGTCGACGCGATGATCGGCCAGGACGCGGTCAACACCGCGGAGGCCTTCCGCGACGGCGTCGGCTTCGACGGCGTCGTGCTGTCCAAGCTCGACGGCGACGCCCGGGGCGGCGCCGCGCTCTCCATCGCGCACGTCACCGGCAAGCAGATCATGTTCGCCTCGAACGGCGAGAAGCTCGACGAGTTCGACGCGTTCCACCCGGACCGCATGGCGGGCCGCATCCTCGACATGGGTGACATGCTCACCCTCATCGAGCAGGCCGAGAAGACCTTCTCGCAGGCCGAGGCCGAGAAGATGGCGGCCAAGCTCGCCAAGGGCCCCAAGGAGTTCACGCTCGACGACTTCCTGGCCCAGATGGAGCAGGTCCGGAAGATGGGCTCCATCTCCAAGCTGCTCGGCATGCTCCCGGGCATGGGCCAGATCAAGGACCAGATCGCCAACATCGACGAGCGCGACGTGGACCGCACCGCCGCGATCATCAAGTCGATGACCCCGGCCGAGCGCCAGGACCCGACGATCATCAACGGCTCGCGCCGCGCCCGCATCGCCAAGGGCTCCGGCACCGAGGTCAGCGCCGTCAAGTCGCTCGTCGAGCGCTTCTTCGAGGCCCGCAAGATGATGTCCCGCATGGCGCAGGGCGGCGGCATGCCGGGGATGCCGGGCATCCCCGGGATGGGCGGCGGCCCCGGCCGGCAGAAGAAGCAGATCAAGCAGGCCAAGGGCAAGCGCAAGAGCGGCAACCCGATGAAGCGCAGGGAAGAGGAGGCCGCCGCCGCGGCCCGCCGCGAGCAGGGACCGCAGGCGATCGAGCCCGCGCCCGCCGGCAACCCCTTCGGGCTTCCCGCGGGCGGCCAGGACGGCGGGGACTTCGACCTTCCCGACGAGTTCAAGAAGTTCATGAAGTAACGGCCGCGGCGGTCGCCCGGCCGCCGCGCAGGAGGGCCCCGCCCGGGAACGCACCCGGACGGGGCCCTCCCGTTTCCGCGGCGGCCCGTTACGCCACCCGGGCGATCACGTACCGGAAGATGTTCGGCAGCCAGACGGCGCCGTCGGTCCGCTCGTACGGGTGAAGGGCCTCCGTCAGCTCCTTCTCCGCGAGCGAGGAGTCGGCCGTCCCGCAGGGCGCGGCGCCGGCCGCCCCGGCCGCCCCCTCGTCCCCGACGGGGTACAGCCCCGTCGACAGCAGCCCCCGCACCGCGCTGTCCACGTCCGCGTACCCGAACGGGCAGAACACCCGCCCCGAGCCGTCCGGCCGCAGCCCGGCCCGCTCCACCAGCGCGTCCAGGTCCCGGGGCGCCGGACCGCCGCCCAGCACCGACGGCACCGTGCAGCGTTCCGCCGGGCCCCAGTCAGCCAGCACCACCGCCCCGCCCCGCCGGACGGCCGGCAGGGCCGCGGCCAGGGCCTCCGGGTCAGGGGAGAAGGCGAGCAGGGCGTCGTACGGGCGGGCGGGCGCCGGCGGGTCCTCCAGCACCTCCAGCAGCCGTTCGCGGGCCAGCGCCCGCCGGGCCGGATCCGCCTCCACGCCCGTGGCCGCGGCTCCCCGCCCGGCCGCCAGCAGCAGGGGCAGACCGGCCCCGCAGTCGAGGTCCAGCAGCCGGTGTCCCGGCCCGACCTCCAGCCGGTCGTAGACCGCCTCGTACAGCGGTACCAGCATCCGTTCCTGGATCTCCGCCCAGTCCCGGGCGACGAGCGTCGCCGTCGGCGTCGATGTCATCGAAAGAGCGCTCCTGATTCCGTGTCGCCCCCGTGCCCCCGTTGACAGGGAACTCCCCATTTGCCCCCGCGTCCAGAGGAGGGAGCCACCCGATTCACGCTCGGTGCGCCCGGCGCCGTACCATTCGCGCCATGGCAAAGGCACCCGTTCTCACCCCGCAGGCGGAGGATTTCCCCCGCTGGTACCAGGATCTGATCAACAAGGCCGAGCTGGCCGACAACGGTCCTGTCCGCGGCACCATGGTCATCCGGCCGTACGGCTACGGCCTGTGGGAGCGGATGCAGCAGGAGATGGACGCGCGCATCAAGGACGCGGGCGCCCAGAACGCGTACTTCCCGCTGTTCATCCCGCAGTCGTACCTGACGAGGGAAGCGGAGCACGTCGAGGGCTTCGCCCCCGAGCTCGCGGTCGTCACGCACGGCGGCGGCAAGGAGCTGGAAGAGCCGGTCGTGGTCCGGCCCACCTCCGAGACGATCATCAACGACTACTTCTCCAAGTGGGTCCAGAGCTACCGCGACCTGCCGCTGCTCATCAACCAGTGGGCCAACGTGGTCCGCTGGGAGATGCGCCCGCGCGTGTTCCTCCGTACGAGCGAGTTCCTCTGGCAGGAGGGCCACACCGCCCACGTCACGTACGAGGAGGCCCGCGACTACGCGGCCCGGATCCACCGCGACGTCTACGGCGACTTCATGACGAACGTGCTCGGCATCGACGTCGTGCTCGGCCGCAAGACCGCCAAGGAGCGCTTCGCCGGCGCCATCAACACCCTCACCCTCGAGGGCATGATGGGCGACGGCAAGGCCCTGCAGCTGGGCACGAGCCACGAGCTCGGCACCAACTTCGCCAAGGCCTTCAACACGCAGTACCTGTCGAAGGAAGGCAAGCAGGAGCTCGTCTGGCAGACCTCGTGGGGCGTCTCGACCCGCATGGTCGGCGGCCTGATCATGTCGCACGGCGACGACAACGGCCTGCGGGTGCCGCCGCGCCTCGCGCACGTCCAGGTCGTCGTCATGGCGATCAAGGGCGACGAAGCCGTGGCGAAGGTCCGCGAGCTGGGCGCTCAGCTGAAGGCCGCGGGCCTTCGGGTGCACGTCGACGACCGCGTCGACACCCCCTTCGGCCGCCGCGCCGTGGACTGGGAGCTCAAGGGCGTACCGGTCCGCGTAGAGATCGGCCCCCGCGACCTGGAGGCCGGTACCGCGATGCTGGCCCGCCGCATCCCGGGCGGCAAGACCCCGGTGCAGATCGACGCGCTCGCCGACCTGCTGCCCAAGGTGCTGGAGGAGGACCAGGCGCAGCTGCTGCGCGAGTCCCGCGAGCGCCGCGAGTCCCGTACGTCGGACGTGGCGACCATCGAGGAGGCCGCCGAGGCCGCCATCGCCGGCGGCTGGGCGCGCATCCCGTGGGCGGACCTCGGTCCCGAGGGCGAGGCGAAGCTGGCCGAGCAGGCCGTCTCCGTACGCTGCCTGATCGCCGCCGACGGGTCGGTCCCGGAGACGGACGACGCCCCCGGCACCCTCGCGATCGTCGCGCGCTCGTACTGACCGGCAGGCTGCGCCCCGGCGCACGGCTCAGGCCGTGCGCCGGGGCGTAGTCGTCGTTACGTACCGACTCCTCCGGGGATCTGCGCACCCGTCCTCGTCATGCCGCATGAGACTGAACTGACTGGTACGTGCAAAAAATTTGGAATGGCCCGGAATCGGAACACCGGGGCACCCCGGCTCGTTGTTACGACGTGAGCACGACACCACCTGTTCTCGCCGCAGAGCTGGCGCAGGCGTGGGCCGATATTCAGCGGTACCACTCCGAGCTGCCTGACCTTGCCGCGCCCGAGTCCCTGATCGGAGAGTCGTCGTCCGCCTGTGGCGCCGCCCTCTCCTTCGAGCGACTGCTGCACGAGGCAGTCCACGGCATCGCCGCCGCCCGCGGAGTCCGTGACACCTCGCGCGCCGGTCGGTACCACAACCGCAGATTCCTCGCGATCGCCGAGGAGATGGGGCTGGACCACTCCGACGAGCCGCATGCCAGCAGCGGCTTCTCCCTGGTCACGCTCAACCCCGAGGCCAAGAAGCGCTACCGGCCCACGATGGAGCGGCTCCAGCGGGCCCTGAAGGCCCACACGGCGGCGACCGCCGCCGACACCAAGCGCAGCTTCCGCGGACCGGCCGCCCGGCACGGCTCCTCCGGCGGCGGCGTGCGCGTCAAAGCCGTCTGCGACTGCGGGCGCAACGTACGCGTCGTCCCCTCCGTACTGGCCCAGGCGCCGATCGTCTGCGGGGGCTGCATGAAGCCCTTCCGCATCCCCGAGGTCGCGATCGCGGCCGCCTCCTGACCCCGCGCGGCACCCCCGCGGGCGTATGGCACAATGGACAGCTGTACTCGACAGTCGCATAGGACCCCTCTCTCCTCCGGCTGACGCGTCCATCGGGCACCCGAGTACCGCAACCCCACGTGGCATCTCATGTGCCCAACCACGTCAAGTTCAGGAGACACCACTCCAGTGGCAGTCAAGATCAAGCTCAAGCGCCTCGGCAAGATTCGCCAGCCGCACTACCGCATCGTCGTCGCCGACGCCCGCACCCGCCGTGACGGTCGCGCGATCGAAGAAATCGGTATCTACCACCCGACGTACAACCCGTCGCGCATCGAGGTCAACGCCGAGCGTGCGCAGTACTGGCTGTCCGTCGGCGCCCAGCCCACCGAGGCTGTGCTCGCCATCCTGAAGCTGACCGGTGACTGGCAGGCGCACAAGGGCCTCCCGGCCCCCGCGCCGCTGCTGCAGCCGGAGACCAAGGAGAGCAAGCGCCGTACCTTCGACGAGTTCGCCAAGGCCCTCGAGGGCATCGGCGAGGGCAAGGGCGACGCCATCACGCAGAAGGCGAAGAAGGCCGACAAGAAGGCGGACGAGGCTGAGGCCACCGCCGAGTCGACCGAGGCCTGAGCATGCTCGAGGAGGCTCTTGAGCACCTCGTGAAGGGCATTGTGGACAATCCCGACGAAGTGCAGGTCGCCTCGCGCACCCTGCGCCGCGGACAGGTTCTCGAGGTCCGGGTCCACCCGGATGACCTCGGGAAGGTGATCGGCCGCAACGGCCGCACCGCACGTGCTCTGCGTACCGTCGTGGGCGCCATCGGCGGCCGTGGCATCCGTGTCGACCTCGTCGACGTGGACCAGGTCCGCTGAGACCGCGTCCATCGCAAGATTGAATCACCGGCACGGGCCGGGGAGGGCATACGTGCCCGCCCCGGCCCGTCGTCGTCTGAACAGGAGAGCACAGTGGAGCTGGTAGTCGCGCGGATCGGCCGCGCCCACGGCATCAAGGGTGAGGTCACCGTCGAGGTGCGCACCGACGAGCCCGAGCTGCGGCTCGGCCCGGGCGCCGTCCTGCGCACCGACCCGGCGTCGGCGGGACCGCTGACCATCGAGACGGGCCGGGTGCACAGCGGGCGGCTGCTGCTGCGCTTCGCCGGCGTCAAGGACCGCACCGGCGCCGAGGCGCTGCGCAACATCCTGCTGATCGCCGAGGTGGACCCGGCGGAGCTGCCGGAGGAACCCGACGAGTACTACGACCACCAGCTGATGGACCTCGACGTGGTCCTCGCCGACGGCACGGAGGTCGGCCGGATCACCGAGATCTCCCACCTGCCCTCGCAGGACCTCTTCATCGTCGAACGGCCGGACGGCACCGAGGTGATGATCCCCTTCGTCGAGGAGATCGTCGCCGAGATCGACCTGGAGGAGCAGCGCTGCGTCATCACGCCGCCGCCCGGGCTGATCGACGACCGGGCGGAGGTCGCCTCGGCGCGCGACGCCGGGGACGAGGCCTGATGCGTCTGGACGTCGTCACGATCTTCCCCGAGTACCTGGAGCCGCTGAACGTCTCCCTCGTCGGCAAGGCCCGCGCCCGCGGTCAGCTCGACGTGCACGTCCACGACCTGCGCGACTGGACGTACGACCGGCACAACACGGTCGACGACACCCCGTACGGCGGCGGCCCCGGCATGGTCATGAAGACCGGCCCGTGGGGCGAGGCCCTGGACGCGGCGCTCGCCGACGGCTACGAGTCGGGGGCGCGCGGGCCGGTCATGGTCGTGCCCACGCCCAGCGGCCGCCCCTTCACCCAGGAGCTGGCCGTCGAACTCTCCGAGCGGCCCTGGCTGGTCTTCACGCCGGCCCGCTACGAGGGCATCGACCGCCGGGTGATGGACGAGTACGCGACGCGGATGCCGGTGTACGAGGTCTCCATCGGCGACTACGTGCTGGCGGGCGGCGAGGCCGCCGTCCTCGTGATCACCGAGGCCGTGGCGCGGCTGCTGCCCGGCGTGCTCGGCAACGCCGAGTCGCACCGGGACGACTCCTTCGCGCCCGGCGAGATGTCGAACCTGCTGGAGGGGCCTGTCTACACCAAGCCCCCCGAGTGGCGCGGCCGGGAGATCCCGGACGTGCTGGTCAGCGGGCACCACGGCAAGATCGCCCGCTGGCGGCGGGACGAGGCCTTCCGGCGGACCGCCCGCAACCGTCCGGACCTGATCGAGCGCTGCGAGGCCGCCGCGTTCGACAAGAAGGACCGCGAGATCCTCTCCGTCCTGGGCTGGAAACCGTCCGCCGACGGACGATTTTGGCTCAGGCCGCAGGCCGTGGAAGAATAGGCGGCTGCTGTGTGCTCGCGGACGCCCCTGCCACAGGGGGACCGTCGTCCGCCGGGTGACACGGCTCCCGAATTCTCTCCGGAAACCCGCACCGGCGACCTGTGGCGTCGTGCGAAGAAAGCAGACGAAGAACATGTCTCACCTGCTCGATGGCGTCAACGCCGCCGCGCTCCGCTCGGACGTCCCGGCCTTCCGCCCGGGTGACACCGTCAACGTTCACGTCCGCGTGATCGAGGGCAACCGCTCCCGTATCCAGCAGTTCAAGGGCGTAGTCATCCGCCGCCAGGGCGCCGGTGTCTCCGAGACCTTCACGGTCCGCAAGGTCTCCTTCAGCGTCGGCGTGGAGCGTACCTTCCCGGTGCACTCCCCGATCTTCGAGAAGATCGAGCTCGTCACCCGCGGTGACGTCCGCCGCGCCAAGCTGTACTTCCTCCGTGAGCTCCGCGGCAAGGCCGCGAAGATCAAGGAGAAGCGCGACTTCTGAGGTCCCCTCCGGGGTCCGGGGGCGGCCGGATAGGCTCGTTCCCGATGGACACCGAAGCACCTCACACGCAGCGCGGCCGCTCCTCCCCCTCGCCGGGGGAGGAGCGGCCGCGCTGTGCGTTGTCCCGGGGCCGGCATCCGTTCACCTGGCGGCGGGCCGCCGCGCTAGGTGTGGTCTGCACCGTCCTGCTGCTGCTGTTCAGCAATTTCGTGGTGCAGCCCTTCCTGATCCCGAGCCGCTCGATGGAGCCGACGTTCGAGGTCGGGGACCGGGTCCTGGTGAACAAGCTGGCGTACCGTTTCGGCGACGGGCCGCGCCGCGGGGACCTCGTGGTCTTCGACGGCACGGGCTCCTTCGTGCCGGAGCGTCCCGAGGGCAATCCGATCGGCGGGGCCCTGCACGGCGCGGCGTCCGCGCTCGGACTCGCCGAGCCCTCGGACACCGACTTCGTGAAGCGGGTCGTCGGGGTCGGCGGCGACGACGTGGTGTGCTGCGACGCGGGCGGCCGGGTGCGGGTCAACGGGGCCGCGCTCGACGAGCCGTACCTGTACCCGGGTGACGTGCCGTCACAGGTGCCCTTCCGGATCGTGGTCCCCCTGGGGACCCTGTGGGTGATGGGGGATCATCGTTCCCAGTCCCGGGACTCCCGGGACCACCTGGGGCAACCGGGCGGGGGGATGGTGCCGGTGGAGAACGTGATCGGGCGGGCCGACTGGATCGGCTGGCCGGTGCCGCGCTGGGGTCCCGCGGGCGGTGGCCATGGGTAGCCGGGGGCGGTCGAGACGCGACCGGGAGCCCGAGCCGCCCCCCGAGCCGGAGCCGGAGCCGGAGCCCGTCGCGGCGGAGGGCGGCCGCGCCCAGCGGCGCAGGCTGGCACGCCGCGTACGACGGCGGCGCCGCACCCGCCGGGCCGGCGAGCTGCCGCTGCTCGTGGTCGTGGCGCTGTGCATCGCCCTGGTGCTCAAGACCTTCCTGGTGCAGGCGTTCTTCATCCCGTCCGGCTCGATGGAACAGACCATCCGGATCGGTGACCGGGTGCTGGTGGACAAGCTCACCCCGTGGTTCGGCTCCGCCGTCCAGCGCGGGGACGTCGTCGTGTTCAAGGACCCGGGCGGATGGCTCCAGGGCGAGGCGGCCCGGCCCGCCCGGGACCCGGTCGGGGTCAAGCAGGTCAAGCAGACCCTTACCTTCATCGGCCTGCTGCCCTCGGCCGACGAGCAGGACCTGATCAAGCGCGTCATCGGCGTCGGCGGGGACACCGTCGCGTGCTGCGACGGCCGGGGCCGGGTCACCGTCAACGGCGCGCCGCTCGATGAGCCGTACGTGAACCCGGGCAACGCGCCCTCCGAGATCCGCTTCGAGGTGCGGGTGCCGGCGGGGCGGCTGTTCGTGATGGGCGACCACCGGGCCAGGTCGGCGGACTCGCGCTTCCACCTCGACGAGGCCTTCGAGGGCACCATCGACGAGAACGGCGTCGTCGGCGAGGCCGTCGTGATCGCCTGGCCGTTCGGCCACTGGCGCCGGCTGGAACAGCCCGCGACCTTCCGCACGGTGCCCGATCAGGCACGCCGCGGGGGTCGCGGCCGCCGTGGGCGCGGACGGGGCACGCCGTTCGCATAGTGTGTCCTCGGTCTCCCGCGCCTTAGGGAACTCCCGCTCGTTAGGGGAGGGGAGGGCCCGCGTCTGATTCCGGCGGGCGGTGATTTCCGAGTGAGGAGTGGATGTGGGGGATGTGGCGGTAGGCGCACGATCCGGACGCGACGAGGGCGAGGAGCGGCCGGACGATGCCGTCGACCGCGAGGCCGAGGACGGCGGTACCGCGGCGCATCCGCACCGCTCGTTCTGGAAGGAGCTGCCGCTCCTCATCGGCATCGCCCTGCTGCTGGCCCTCCTGATCAAGACGTTCCTGGTGCAGGCCTTCTCCATCCCGTCCGACTCCATGCAGGACACCCTGCAGCGGGGCGACCGGGTGCTGGTGGACAAGCTGACCCCGTGGTTCGGCTCCGAGCCCGAGCGCGGTGAGGTCGTGGTCTTCCACGACCCGGCGGCCTGGCTGTCCGGAGAGCCCACCCCGGAGCCCAACATCGCCCAGAAGGCGCTGAGCTGGATCGGTCTGATGCCCTCCGCGGAGGAGAAGGACCTGATCAAGCGGACCATCGCCATCGGCGGGGACACGGTCGAGTGCAAGAAGGGGGGACCGGTCGTCGTCAACGGCAAGGAGCTGGACGAGCCGTACATCTACCCCGGCAACACCGCGTGCGACGACATGCCGTTCGGCCCGATCACCGTGCCCCAGGGCAAGATCTGGGTGATGGGCGACCACCGGCAGAACTCCCAGGACTCCCGCTACCACATGCAGGACTCCACCCAGGGCTTCGTGCCGGTCGACAAGGTCGTCGGGCGGGCGGTGGTGGTCGCGTGGCCGATCACTCGTTGGTCCACCCTGCCGATCCCGGACACCTTCGACCAGCCCGGCATCGGCAACCAGGCCGCTGCCGGCGCGCTCGGCCTCGGGGCGTCCGGGCTGGCGCCGGTCGGGCTGGGCCCGGCCGCGCTGGGGCTCACCGGCGCGGTGCCGCTCGTGATGTGGCGGCGCCGGAGGCTGACCAGCGGTCGTACCGACCGGTAGGGTGCCGCCCAGGTCGACGATCTCCGAGTGTGGGGGCGCTGCAATGGGCGGAACACAAGCAATACGCGGTGGCAGGAACGGCCACGGTGGTCTCGGCAACGTACTGTCGGGGATCGCCGTGGCCGTCGGCTTCGCGCTCTTCCTCGGCTGTTTCGTGTGGGGGGCGGTCGTCTACCGCCCCTACACCGTGCCGACCGACTCGATGATGCCCACGGTGCAGCCCGGCGACCGGGTGCTGGCGCAGCGCATCGGGGGCGGTGAGGTGCGCCGCGGGGACGTGGTCGTCTTCACCGACACCCAGTGGAGCGACCTGCCCATGGTCAAGCGGGTCGTCGGCATCGGCGGCGACACCGTGAAGTGCTGCGGCGCGGCCGGCGAGCTGACCGTGAACGGAACACCGCTGGACGAGCCCTACATCGACGACACCCGGCCGGACCCCGGTCTGGCCGTGCCGCCCGGGCAGGCCGCGCCCCCCGGCACCCCTTTCGAGGTCACGGTGCCCGAGGGGAACCTCTTCCTGCTGGGCGACCGGCGGGGCGCCTCGCTGGACTCCCGGTCCCACCTCCAGGAGGCCGGGCAGGGCACCGTGCCGCGGTCGGCGGTCAACGCCCGGGTGGACGCGCTCGCCTGGCCCTCCGCGGGCATGCTGGAGCGGCCGAAGACGTACGAGGCGCTGCCCGGCGGCGTGTCCCGGCCCGGGCCGCTGCTGCTCCAGGTGGCGGCGGTGGCCGCCGGAGCAGTGCTGGTGGCGCTGGGGGCCGCGTACGGGCCGCTCGTACGGGTCCTGGGGCGCGGGCGGCGCAGGGAGCGGGTCGATGCCGGCTGACCCGGCGACCGGCCCCGGGGTGCGCAAGGTCGCGCGCGTGGTCCTGCTGGACCCCGCGGACCGGATCCTCCTGCTGCACGGCTTCGAACCGGCCGATCCGGCCGAGACCTGGTGGTTCACCCCGGGCGGTGGCCTGGAGGGTGCGGAGAGCCGCGAGGAGGCCGCGCTGCGGGAGCTGGCGGAGGAGACGGGGATCACACAGGTGGAGCTGGGCCCGGTGCTGTGGCGCCGGTACTGCTCCTTCCCGTTCGACGGGCGCCGCTGGGAGCAGGACGAGTGGTACTTCCTGGCCCGTACCGCCCAGACCGCGACCGAGCTGGGCGGCCTCACCGAACTCGAGCGGCGCAGCGTCACCGGAGCGAGGTGGTGGACCTCCGGGGAACTGCTGTCGGCCCGTGAGACGGTGTACCCGACCAGACTCGCCGAGCTGCTCCGTACGCTGCTCGACGACGGTCCTCCGGGTGCGCCGGTGGTCCTGGCCCCGGAAATCGTTTAGGGGCGCGGGGGCCTGGCGCACAATAGGGGGACGCACGGCTGAAGGGGAACATGCCATGAGTGCCGAGGACCTCGAAAAGTACGAGACCGAGATGGAGCTGAAGCTCTATCGGGAGTACCGCGACGTCGTCGGGCTGTTCAAGTACGTGATCGAGACCGAACGCCGTTTCTATCTCACCAACGACTACGAGATGCAGGTGCACTCGGTCCAGGGGGAGGTCTTCTTCGAGGTCTCGATGGCCGACGCGTGGGTCTGGGACATGTACCGGCCGGCCCGTTTCGTGAAGCAGGTGCGGGTGCTGACCTTCAAGGACGTGAACATCGAGGAGCTCAACAAGAGCGACCTCGAACTTCCGAGCGGCTGACCTCCGAGCGGCTGACTTCTGAGCGGCTGACCTCTGGACGGCTGACTTCCGAGGGGCTGACTTCCTAGGGGCGCCGAGCGGCCGGCCTCGCCCTGCTGACCACAGTCCGGCGGGCCTCGGCCCCGCGCCGCCGTCCTCCCTCCTGAGGGTGACCGGGATATCCACAACGCCGCGGTTGTCCACCAAGATCCACGCGGTGGGCGGGGGCGCGGGATCGTCGGTGCCGGAGGTGGTGCCGAATGGACACGAAGGACGTGGCACGGCAGGCGCTGGGGCGGTACGGCGAGGAGCTGGCGGCGCGCCGGCTGACCGAGGCCGGGATGACCGTGATCGCGCGGAACTGGCGGTGTCGCGGCGGGGAGATCGACATCGTGGCGCGGGACGGGGACGCACTCGTCGTCTGCGAGGTCAAGACCCGCCGGGTGGGCGTCTTCGAACACCCCATGGCCGCGGTGCGGCCCGGCAAGGCGGAGCGGTTGCGCGGACTCGCCGGGCGCTGGCTCGTCGACCACGGCGGACCGCCCCCGGGCGGGGTGCGGATCGACCTCGTCGGGGTCGTGCTGCCGCGGCGCGGGGCCCCCGTGGTGGAGCACGTCCGGGGGGTGGCGTGATGGGGTTCGCCCGAGCCTGTTCCGTGGCCCTGGTGGGCGTCGACGGCGTGGTGGTGGAGGTCCAGGCCGATCTGGAACCGGGAGTGGCAGCCTTCACCCTCGTGGGGCTTCCCGACAAGACCCTGGTCGAGAGCCGGGACCGGGTGCGGGCCGCCGTCGTGAACTCGGGGGCGGCCTGGCCGCAGAAGAAGCTCACGGTCGGGCTGAGCCCCGCCTCCGTGCCGAAGTCCGGCGCCGGCTTCGACCTCGCCGTGGCCGCGGCCGTGCTGGGGGCCGCCGAGGTGGTCGACCCGGCGGCGATCGCCGATCTGGTGCTGATCGGCGAGCTCGGACTGGACGGCCGTGTCCGACCGGTCCGGGGGATCCTGCCCGCCGTCCTCGCCGCGTCGGAGGCCGGCTACCGGCAGGTGGTCGTCCCGCAGCAGTGCGCCGCCGAGGCCGCGCTCGTCCCCGACGTGTCCGTGCTCGGCGTACGCAGCCTGCGGCAGCTGATCGCGGTACTGACGGGCGGCGTGGTCCCCGAGGAGGAGCATCTCGGCCCGCCGGGGAGGCCGGACCCGATGCTGGCCGGGCTGGTGCTCCCCGGCGCGGGGCTCGGTACGGGCATCACCCCGGGCCGCACGGGCCGGGGCGACTGCGCCGAGGTCCCCGACCTCGCCGACGTGGCCGGGCAGCTCGGCGCGCGCCGGGCCCTGGAGGTGGCGGCCGCGGGGGGGCCACCACCTCTTCCTCAGCGGGCCGCCCGGGGCCGGCAAGACGATGCTGGCCGAGCGGCTGCCCTGGATCCTCCCGCCGCTCGGACGCCGGGAGTCGGTGGAGGTCACGGCCGTCCACTCGGTCGCGGGGATCCTCCCGCCCGGCGAGCCGCTGGTCGCCCGGCCGCCGTACTGCGCGCCCCACCACTCCGCCACCATGCAGTCCCTGGTGGGCGGCGGGAACGGGATCCCCCGGCCGGGCGCCGTGTCCCTGGCCCACCGGGGCGTGCTGTTCCTGGACGAGGCCGCCGAGTTCCACGGCCGGGCGCTGGACGCGCTGCGCCAGCCCCTCGAATCGGGTTACGTGGTCATCGCGCGCGCCGCCGGGGTGGTGCGGCTGCCCGCGCGGTTCCTGATGGTGCTCGCCGCCAACCCCTGCCCGTGCGGGCGGCACACCCTCCAGGGGCAGGGGTGCGAATGCCCGGCCTCGGTGATCCGGCGCTACCAGGCCCGGCTGTCGGGGCCCCTGCTCGACCGGGTGGACCTGCGGGTGGTGGTGGAGCCGGTCACCCGTTCCGACCTGCTCCGGCAGGGCGGCCGCGGGGAGTCCACCGCGGTCGTCGCCGACCGGGTCCGCGAGGCCCGGGAGCGCGCGGCCCTCCGGCTCGCCGAAACCCCCTGGCGGCTCAACTCCGAGGTGCCCGGGCAGGAGCTGCGCACCCGCTGGCCGGTGGACCCCGGCGCGCTGGCCCAGGCCGAGCGGGACCTGGAGCGCGGGCTGCTCAGCGCCCGCGGGCTCGACCGGGTGCTGCGGGTCGCCTGGACCGTGGCAGACCTGCGGGGGCGGGACCGGCCGGAGGCGCCGGACGTGGCCGTCGCGCTGGAACTGCGGACCGGGATCGCCCGCGGGGCGACGCTGGAGCGGGGGGCCGCGGCATGACCGGGCCGGAGGACGCGGAGCGGCCACGGGGGCGGAGGCAGGACCGGGAGCCGGGGCATCCGCCGGGCCAGGAGTACCTGCCGGGACCGCAGCCGCAGCCGGAGTGTCGCCCGGGCCCTCCGCCGGAGCGGCGGCCGGGGACGGAGCCGGAGCCGCAGCCGCAGCCCGATTCCGGCCCGGGCCTTCCGCCGGAGCCGGGGTGGTGGCCGGTGCCGGAGCCTGTGCGGGAGCGGGAGGTGCGCCGCGCGCCGGGGCCGCAGTCGGAGTCGGACCCGGGCCGTCCTCCGGAGCGGCGGCCGGGCTCCGAGACTGGCCCGGGCCGTCCGTCGGAGCGGCGGCCGGGGACGGAGCCGGGGCGGGAGGGGGAGTTGCTGGCGCGGGCCGCCTTGACCCGGGTGCTGGAGCCCGGGGAGGAGCGCGGCGGCCGCTGGCTGCGGGAGCACGGCGCCGTGGGGCTGATGCGGCTGCTGACCGGCCCCGAGCAGGAGGCGGGCGTGCTCACCGGGGTGCGGCCGGACCGGCTCACCGGGTACCGCAGACGGGCCGCGCTGGCCGACCCGCGGCGGGACCTGGAGCTGGCCGCCGCGGCGGGGGGCCGGTTCGTGTGCCCCGGATCGGCGGAGTGGCCGACCCAGCTCGACGACCTCGCCGACGCCCGGCCCGTCGGGCTGTGGCTGCGGGGCCGGCCGGACCTGCGTACATGGGCGCTGCGTTCGGTGGCCGTCGTGGGGGCCCGGGCCTGCACCCCGTACGGCGCCCACATGGCGCAGACCCTGGCGGCCGGCCTGGCCGAGCGGGGCTGGGTCGTCGTCTCCGGCGCGGCGTACGGGATCGACGGCGCCGCCCACCGGGGGGCCCTCGCCTCGGGCGGCGCCACCGCGGCGGTGCTGGCCTGCGGCGTGGACGTCTCCTACCCGCGCGGCCACGCCGGGCTCCTCGGCCGGATCGCCGGCCAGGGACTGGTCCTCGGGGAGCTGCCGCCCGGCAGCCACCCCACCCCCAGCCGGTTCGTCCTGCGCAACCGGGTCATTCCTCGTTCTCTGGGGGATGGCGTGATGCGCAACCGCGTTTGTGCAGCTCAACGGCACTACTGCTGACCCTAGCCTGCGCAACAGGTGTGGTGCTATCGCCTCCCCGGGTGAGCTCCTCGGGGGCTGCTTGACGTTGCCTGTGTCCCCGAGGGTCAGTTGTGCGAAGTCGCCGCGCCCGGGACGTCGCTGCGACTAAGATCGTCACGGGATGGCCTGTCCCGTCTTTCGAGAGATGTTCGTCTGAGAAGGAACTGCAGTGGCAATGTGGCCCGAAATGGGTTTTCAGGAAAGCCCATATGCGACTCGCCCCGTGCCTGCGACTGCAGAGGGCGAAGCCCTGTTTGTGGGGCGTGACGCAGTCGCCAAGAAGCTGGCGAACCGTCTCACTTCATCTGATCTCCACCCGACGATTGAGGGCGAAAACGGGGTAGGGAAGACGAGTCTTGTCTCCGTTGTTGGATACCGGCTTCGGCGCGACTATGAGGACGGCGAGACGAGTCAGGCAATCATCCCGCTCACTGAGGCATTCCAGCTGACGTCGAAGGACACCGCCACCGCTCTGGAGCGGAAAGTTCTCTTGGCGGTTGCAGCCGCCATGATCAATCATCATGACCTCCTGAAAAGAGGTGGGCATGATGTTCCTGACGTTTCCGATGTAGAGCGTTGGCTCAACTCACCTCTTCTCACTGGAGGGGGTGGGGGTGCAACCGCCCTCGGTTTCGGCGGGACCGTCACTCGCACTGTCTCGGCGAATACTGGAGCCGGCTTCAACGAGGAAGGGCTTAGGTCAACCATCTCGGGATGGCTCAGCCAGTGTTTCCCCACCTCGCAATCTGGTGCCTTTGTCTGCGTGCTCGACAATTTGGAACTTCTTGAGACGTCGAAAGATGCCAGGGCTCTTCTCGAATCGATGCGGGACGGAATGCTGTCCCTGCGCGGCCTCAAGTGGGTCCTCTGCGGCGCGCGCGGCATCGTCCGAACCAGCGCTTCGTCTCCGAGGCTCGAAGGCAGGCTCGCCGAGCCCCTCGAACTGAACCCCATCGCTGACGATGAGATCTCTCAAGTAATCGCGCGGCGGTTGGAGTACTACCGACTCAATGACTCGGCGGCAGCTCCCGTGGGGCCTGAAAGCTTCAAGCTCATCTACGACATCTTGAATAAGAATCTCAGGAACGCGCTCAAATATAGTGAGGATTTCTCGTTCTGGCTGTATGACGAGGGGCATGCCGACAGGGGAGAAGGTGCCTTCGGTCCCATGCTTGAACAGTGGATCAAGCAGAAGGCAGAGAAGAGTGCCGAACAGACGGATCTGTCCGGCACTCGCGCCTGGGAGGTTTTCGATGCCCTCGTAGCGAAGGGGGGAAACTGTTCCCCCGGTGACTTTGAAGAGTTCGGGTTCAACTCCCCGCAGGCCATGGTCCCTCACATCAAGACCCTGGAAGATGCCAACTTGGTTCAGAGTTCGACGTCCGATGAGGATCGACGGAGGAAGACCATTACGGTAACGCCGCGGGGATGGCTCGTCCGTTATGCAAGGTGCGGATACTTGCTGCCGGAGTAGTCGGCGTCCTTCCGATGCAGTGGGCGGGCGTTCACCCTGGGTGTAGAGCCACTTCGGATGAGCGCCGTGCTCAATCACCGAACAGGTCAGCTGCCGGTCGTAACGTGACTGCCGACAGCTGACTGTGCGGAACTAATCGAACGGTCGCTCAGCGTCCGTAGCGGCTCCTGTTCTGCAGTTCTTGCATCTTTTGGGCTTCCTCTGCGTCAGCCCTTGCCTTGATCTCGGCGGCCCTTCGCTGCTCTTCTTCGATCTGGGCCTTGCGTTGTTCCTCAGCCTGGCGTTCTGCTTCCGCCTGGCGTTCGAAGATGATGTGTTCTTCAGACATTGGTTGCTCCTTCCAGTAATTGGATGGATACACGTCAATTTTCCCACTGTGATCGAGTTTGTTCATCTGGGGGGAACCGGCTGGTTCAGCGCGCGCGTCAGCTCCCGGTTGGCTGCTCGTGCCGCGTCGAGCTCCTCGGTCCGTTCTTCCAGCTGTCCCCGTGCGTCGGCGAGTTCTTGCTCGAGCAGGATGATGCGGCGTTGCAGTTGATCGATGTCGACGGGTGCTCCGAGTCCGGACTCGGCCCAGATGTTGTCGCCGAGCTGGGCCGATAGGCGTTTCTCCAGCTGCCGAGCTCGTGCGGTGAGGCGTTTGTTAGCTTCCAGCGCGTTCGCGAGGTCGGTCTGGAGGGAGGTGCGGCTGACCGCCGCCATCCGCCCGTCCTTGACTGGGGTGCTGGCAGCAACGTGGGCGCGTTCGAGCAGGTCGGGGTGGCGGTAGAGGAATGTCCGGTCGACTCGGGCCGTGCGGGCGAGCCCGGAGACGGTGATGTCCCCGCCGGCCTTCACCGCGGTGTCGATGGCTTTCAGGACGCGTTCGCGGCGGCGGGCGGAGTCGGCCCGCTTCCCGTCGATCATGGGGTTGGTCATCCGGTGGGCCTTTCGGGACGGAGATCTTCGGGGGGCCCGATCCGGGGCAGGCCGAGGGAGACGACGCGGCGGGTGCGGCGGACGACGGTGACGGCCTCCTTGATCTGGAGTTTGTCTTCGTCGGTGAGGTCTTCGAGGTCGTCGCGGACGCGTTTGACCAGTCGGCGGACGCGGGTGATCTCCTCGTCGGAGGGCATGGCTTCGGCCTTTGCCCAGGTGTCCGCGGCGAACGCGGCGAGCCGTTCCCGGCCGCGCATGAGGTCGGCGAGGTAGGCCTCGAGATCGGGGAGGTAGGAGACGTCGGTGCGGAAGTGGGAGCATCCGACGCAGCGGAACCGGACGGGGCAGTCGTGCCCGCCGGCCGCGACGTTGGTCGGTTCGGTGCAGAGCCCGTAGGGCACCTGGACTTCCCCGATGGCCCGCCGGGCGTGCTCGGAGTCGAGAACGAGCTGGGCCTGGCGCCAGACGCGGTTGCCGTTCCGGTCGAACTGCATGGTCGTGACCCGTTCGACAGCCTCACGCTTCCGCTTCTCACCGACCCGGTAGTACTGCTGCGTGGTCGTCAGTTGGCGATGGTCCAAGAGGGCCTGCAGCGCATCGGGGGCGACTCCGGCGTCCGCGTGCCGCTGGGCATAGGTGTGCCGGTAGGCGTAGGGATAGATCTTCGTCTTGTCGAACGGCAGCATTTTGGTGACCGCGCGGCCATCGACCTCGACCACGGCGGGAACGAGGAACTCCGGCAGCGACTCCACCCAGGCCCTGTGCCGGGTGGCGAGCCAGTCAGCCTTGATCGGCTTGGTGCCCATCGTGTTGGCCAGGGTGGTGGGCAGGAGTTTGAGCTCGCCGACGGGCGTGTGCGGAAAACGAGCGCGGGTTCGTTCCTGCTGGGTAGTGATCAGGGCGGCGGTCGCGCCGCTGATCGGAAGCCGGCGTGCTCGACGGGCGGACTTGTGGTTGTCGTAGATCAGTACCGATTTGCCGTCGCCGTCCCGCTCGAGGCAGTCGTAGCGAAGCCTGCCGATCTCATCAGGACGGCGGCCGGTGTCGATGATGAGCTCCACCGCGACGCGGATCTCGGGGGCGCCCCCGGCTTCGAGACTGTCGAGGTTCTGGCAGAGCTGGGTCATCACCTCGGCAGGAAGGTCCCGGCCGGCCTCACGGTCCTCGGGGTCGTCAGGCACGTCCTCGGGCCGAAGACTGAATGACTCGCAGAGCCGGTGCAACGGCTGGTCGGGTTTGGTCAGGCCCAGGGTCCGCATCCGGCTCAGCAACCGACGGACCGATCGGACCAGACGGACGTGTGTGTGTCCGCTGACCTCGCCTTGCTCGTTCAGGAAGCGCAGCCGATTCAGAAAGACGACGATGTCGTCGCGCGAGACGGCGCTAACGGTGTTTCCGCTGTCGGATCGGTTGATTCGCAGGCTGTCCGAGAGCTGGGCAATGGCGTTGATCTGGGACTGAACATGCGGCCGAACGTCGGCTCCTCGCCTTTGGGGAATGTCGTCCAGGGCCCAGGCTTGTGTAGCAGCACGGAGCCAGGGCTGCTTGATCTTGTCGAAGTAGAGGCTGCCTTCCAGGCCGAACGCGTAGCCGGACCAGATGTCCTTGTGCCGTTCGGTCTCAGGGGTCAGGCCGAATCGCCCGAGGTGCTTGAGGATGCCCTTGGCGAGGTCTCGAATCTGCCGGTGGCAGTGACTCACGTCGAGTTCGGTGAGTGTGGCGACCTGCTGAGTGCGGGCCCAGTCGCAGAACGGCCGCCAGATGTATTCCTTCTGCAGGAGCCCCTCGCGGACGCGTTCGTGCAGGCCATAGAGGAGCTCGCCCACCACCCGCTCGGGCAGTCCGCGCAGACTGATCACCCCAGCTTGGGCGATGGCAGGTGTGGTTCGCCTCCAGAGCTCCTCGTCACTCGCCTTTCCGGCGCGGAGCTGAGCGCGAAGCCGCTGTGCATGAGCGGTGCAGTAGCCGGAGAGGACCTGTCGCTGCCGGTAACAGGCCGCAACGCGGCATGGCCCGGATGCCTCGAGCGGGAGGACCAGGGGGTGCTGTACGAACTCTTCGATCGGGATCTTGTAGATCTTTGTCTGTTGATGCAGGTGAGCGCTGCAAAGCGGAGTGGCCCTGCCCTGTCCAGGCCGAGCACAGTGTGGGACCTGGCAGGCGACTTCGCCGATGGCCCGCCACCGACGTTTCGTGTCCCTGGTGAACTCCTCGAGGCTCTGACCTCCTCCTTTCCACCGCCTCATGCAGCCGACGCAAAGGCCCTGCTGAAACTTGTGGAAGACCATCTTGTCGCAGCCCTCGACCAGGCACTCTGGTGCGCTGAACTGCGGGTGATCGCGCGGGATGAAGAGGAGGCGGACCTGCGGATCCCAGCCCATGAGCTGCAGGAACTCCGAGCTGATGGCCTCCTGCAGGCCGTCCTCGGTCCTCTCGTCCGTCTCAGAGACGGCGCTGGTGTGAACGACGGTCACCGCTCTTCTCCCCCGAACTGCAGACGGGGCGAGGGGACCCGCTCGATAGCGTTCCGAAGCCGGGCGCGGCTGGGATGCAGATAAGGCCGCGGCGAATTCGGGTCTTTCTGTCCGAGCAGGGCTTGGACCTCGTCGAGTGATCCGCCCGCGTCCACTACGTTGCTGGCCATCGCGTGCCGACACATCCGCGGCGTGACCGCCCGGCCCAGGCCGGCCCGACGGGACAACGCCTCGCATAGCTCGCCGATGGCCTCCGTGGTGATCGGCTCCCCGTAGGGCGGCCGGAACAGGTTGACCAGCAAGAAGTCGCTCCCACCCGCCGGCAGCCGCTCGTGCCGCTCCAGCGCGTACTGATCGAAGGCCTGGACTACGAGGAAGTCCACCGGCATCGCCCAATGCTTCTTCGACTTCGACCAAGCGTCGTTCTCGTTCTGCCGCCGGACCACATGAACATGGGCGCCCTCCAGGTCGCAGCCCAGCGACCTGGAGCCCATCATCAGATGCGGGTCACTGCGGTGCAGGCCCGCGACCTGCCCCGGCCGGAGGCCAACGCGAGAAAGCAGTAGGAGCGTCAGCCGGTCGCGGGCCGAGCGGCAGGCCATGAACATGGCCACTACTTCCTCGTCGCTGGCCCGGTCGATGTCCGTCTCAGGCTCCTGGAGCCGGTGGCGGGCCCGCAGCCGCATCCGCAGCCCACCGCTTTCGGTCTGGGCCGCAGCCGGCAGATCGCTGCTGTCACCGACCTCGTAGATCTGCTCCAACACCCAGCCCGGGACCGTCTTCTCCGTCAAGGCGTGCAACAGGAACATCCGCACTGCCGTGAGGACCTTGTTGCGCCGGGCCTCCTGCCGGACTGGCTTCGATCCGGGCCCCGGCACCACGACCGAGGTCTTCTTGCCCCCGCGGCCAGGCGCCCACTTCAACCAGAGCATGAACAGGCCCATCTCCCGGGCGGCAGTCCTCCAGTCCCGCCCCGTGACCTCGCACCACCGCAGAAACAAGGACACGCCCTCGGCGTACGCCTTCGTCGTTGTCTCTGCCCGCCCCCTCGCCAACCGGGTCTCCCTCAGAAACCGATCGGCCTCCTCAAACACCCTGTAGTCCTCATCGATCACAGTCCAGTACTGGGTGCCTGATGGCAGCACCACACGAAACGCCTTCACTTCCACTCCCACTCCACGAGCCGATCGCAACGATCTGCCGCAGAGCCACACCCCCCGAGAACCGTTGCAGAGAACCCAACGAGAGGGTTAAAGCAATGTCACACCACGAGGTCCAAACCCCCAGAGAACGCCGCCCTCACCCGGGGCACCGTGGTGGTGGAGGCCGCGCACCGCAGCGGCTCCCTGGTCACCGCCCGGCGGGCCCAGCAGCTCGGGCGGTTCACCATGGGGGTACCGGGGCCCGCGACGAGCGGACTCTCCGCGGGAGTGCACGAGTTGCTGAGGGGCGAGGCCGTGCTCGTCTCCGACGCGGCGGAGGTCGTCGAGCTGGTCGGCTCGATCGGGGAACTGGCCCCCGAGCGGCGCGGACCGGTGCTCGCCCGGGACCTGTTGGACCGCGACACCGCCCGGGTGCTCGAAGCGTTCCCGGCGGGCCGGCCCGCGGACGCGGCGGAGTTGGCACTTGCCTCCGGCACCGGCACCGACGAAGTCATCGGCAGACTGTACGAACTTCACTCTCTGGGGTTCGTCGAACGGCAGGGCGACGTCTGGCAGTTGAGCAGACAAACGCCTGGAACGCGCACGCAAACCGGCGCCGCCCGGCGAGGCGGTCGTTGACCTGGGGCGTTCCGGTGAAAGAGTGAAACCGATGAGAGACGCGGTGCTCCCGGCGGCAGCAGCCGGGACCGTGCGCCCTGCGCCGGTCCCGTGCCCGCCGCGCGAGTCCGGACGCCATCGAGGCCCTGCGCGATCCCGTACTCTTCGCGCACCGCGACACTTCCGTCACGCTACGCTCCCAAGGAATCCGGCTCCGGCAAAGGCGAAGCATGCCCCAGCACACCTCAGGGTCTGACCGCGCTGCGGTGCCCCCCGCAGCCCGCGGCGGCGTGCGGTCCACCGCACCCTCGTCCCTGGAGGTGCTGTGGCGCTCGTACAAGGAGTCGGGTGACGAGCGGCTGCGGGAGCAGCTGATCCTGCACTACTCGCCCCTGGTGAAGTACGTCGCGGGCCGCGTCAGCGTGGGCCTCCCGCCCAACGTGGAGCAGGCCGACTTCGTCTCCTCCGGAGTTTTCGGACTGATCGACGCCATCGAGAAGTTCGACATCGAGCGCTCGATCAAGTTCGAGACGTACGCGATCACCCGGATCCGCGGCGCGATGATCGACGAGCTGCGGGCGCTCGACTGGATCCCCCGCTCGGTCCGCCAGAAGGCCCGGGCCGTGGAACGCGCTTACACCACGCTGGAGGCCCAGCTGCGGCGCACCCCGACCGAGAGCGAGGTCGCGGGCGAGATGGGGATCGGCGTAGAGGACCTCCACACCGTTTTCAGTCAGCTGTCCCTGGCGAACGTCGTCGCCCTGGAAGAGCTCCTGCACGTCGGCGGGGAGGGCGGCGACCGCCTCTCGCTGATGGACACCCTGGAGGACCGGGCCGCCGACGACCCGGTGGAGGTCGCGGAGGACCGCGAGCTGCGGCGCCTGCTGGCCCGGGCCATCAACACGCTGCCCGAACGGGAGAAGACGGTGGTCACCCTCTACTACTACGAGGGCCTCACGCTGGCCGAGATCGGCAACGTGCTGGGCGTCACCGAGAGCCGCGTCAGCCAGATCCACACCAAGTCGGTGCTGCAACTGCGCGCGAAGCTGGCCGATGTGGGCCGGTGAGCTTGCGGGACCTCCGTAGAGTGGACGCGTGCCCAGGATTCGAGCGGCCTCCGTGGCCGAGCACCGGTCGATGCAGCGCGGCGCCCTGTTGGACGCCGCGCGTTCCCTGCTGTCCGAAGGCGGGACGGAAGCGCTGACCTTTCCCGCCCTCGCGGAGCGGACCGGCCTCGCCCGGTCCTCCGTGTACGAGTACTTCCGCTCCCGAGCCGCCGTGGTCGAAGAGCTGTGCGCGGTGGACTTCCCCGTGTGGGCCGCCGAGATCGAGGCCGCCATGGAGCGGGCCGAGTCGCCCGAGGCGAAGATCGAGGCCTACGTGCGCAGCCAGTTGGCGCTGGTGGGCGACCGCCGGCACCGGGCCGTGGTGGCGATCTCGGCCAGCGAGCTGGACGCCGGGGCCCGGGAGAAGATCCGTGCCGCGCACGGCGGGCTGGTGGCGATGATCGTCGAGGCACTGGCCGCCCTGGGGCAGGCGGAGCCCCGGCTGGCCGCGATGCTGCTCCAGGGCGTCGTGGACGCGGCGGTACGCCGGATCGAGCTCGGTGTGGCCGAGGACCCCGGCGTCGTGGCCGAAGCGGCCGTCGCCATGGCCCTGCGCGGCGTCCGGGGCTGAGACCCGGCGCCTCCCCTCAGGTGCCGCCGGGCGCGTAGGGCAGCAGGCGCGCGGTCGGGCGTGGGAGCAGCGACAGCGGGTTCAGGTAGGTCTCGCCCGCGAGCAGGCCCCAGTGCAGGCAGGGTGCCGGGCAGTGGGAGCCTTCCGTGAGGACCGCCACCACCTGGCCAACCGTGACCAGCCCGCCCTCCGCGACCAGGGGCCGCACCGGTTCGTAGGTCGTTCGCAGTCCGTTCGCCAGCGCGAGGGAGAGGACTCCCCGGCCGGCCACCTGCCCCGCATAGTGCACCCGGCCGTCGGCCACCGCGCGGAGCTCGGATCCCACCGGCGCGGACAGGTCCACCCCGCGGTGGCCGGCCGCGTACGGGGTCGGGGGCGGGTCCCACCAGCGGGCCACCGTCAGGGGCGGGGGCAGCGGCCGGACCACGGGGGCGGCGGCCCCGGTCAGGGCCAGGAACAGGGCGAACAGCAGGGTCGTCAAGAGCGTCATGGGACCCAGCGTCCCGCGCGCCCGTGCCGCCGCGCCGGGGCCTGTGGACAAGGCCCGGGTTGTGGACGACGGCGTCACCCGGCACACCGCAGGGTCCCGTACACTTCTTGTGGCGATCCGGGTCACCGGGTCGACTTCGCACGCCCCAGCATCAGCCCGAAACGGCCTGGTGACAGCGTCTCTCGGTCCCTCATCGGGGCAGGACGCGGCGGGGCGTCAGGAACCAAACCGAGAAAACAAGGAGATGGCCATGGCCGTCGTAACGATGCGGGAGCTGCTGGAAAGCGGCGTCCACTTCGGTCACCAGACCCGTCGCTGGAACCCGAAGATGAAGCGCTTCATCTTCACCGAGCGCAACGGCATCTACATCATCGACCTGCTCCAGTCGCTGTCGTACATCGACCGCGCCTACGAGTTCGTGAAGGAGACCGTCGCGCACGGCGGCTCCATCATGTTCATCGGTACCAAGAAGCAGGCCCAGGAGGCCATCGCCGAGCAGGCGACGCGCGTCGGCATGCCGTACGTCAACCAGCGGTGGCTGGGTGGCATGCTCACCAACTTCTCCACCGTCTACAAGCGCCTCCAGCGTCTGAAGGAGCTTGAGGCGATCGACTTCGAGGACGTCGCCGCCTCGGGTCTCACCAAGAAGGAGCTCCTGGTCCTCTCCCGCGAGAAGATCAAGCTGGAGAAGACCCTCGGTGGTATCCGCGAGATGTCGAAGGTCCCCAGCGCCGTCTGGATCGTCGACACCAAGAAGGAGCACATCGCCGTCGGTGAGGCGCGCAAGCTCCACATCCCGGTCGTCGCGATCCTCGACACCAACTGCGACCCCGACGAGGTCGACTACAAGATCCCGGGCAACGACGACGCGATCCGCTCCGTCACCCTGCTCACCCGCGTGATCGCCGACGCCGTCGCCGAGGGCCTCATCGCCCGCTCCGGCGCTGCGACCGGCGACTCCAAGCCGGGCGAGAAGGCCGCTGCCGAGCCGCTCGCCGAGTGGGAGCGCGACCTGCTCGAGGGCGACAAGAAGGCTGACGACGCCGAGGCCGCTCCGGCCGAGGCCGCTGCCGAGGCCCCCGCCGCCGAGGCCACCGCCGACGCCGAGGCCGTCGAGGCTCCGGCCGCCGACGCCGACGCTGCTGCCGACGCCGAGGCTGTCGAGGCTCCGGCCGCCGACGCCGAGCAGGCCTGACCCACTGGGGTAGCCCGGCGTTCACCCGCCGGGCACTCCCGGTACGGACGATGACGGCGGGGGAGCCGCGCCACGAGCGCGGCGCCTCCGCCGTTCACCCGTAGATCTACGACTTCGAGAGAGAATCACAGACTCATGGCGAACTACACCGCCGCTGACGTCAAGAAGCTCCGCGAGCTCACCGGCGCCGGCATGATGGACTGCAAGAACGCGCTCGTGGACTCCGACGGTGACGTCGACAAGGCCATGGAAGCGCTCCGTATCAAGGGCCAGAAGGGCGTCGCCAAGCGCGAGGGCCGCTCTGCCGAGAACGGTGCCGTCGTCTCCCTCATCGCCGACGACAACACCTCCGGTGTCCTCGTCGAGCTGAAGTGCGAGACGGACTTCGTCGCCAAGGGCGAGAAGTTCCTGGCCGTCGCCAACCAGCTGGCCGCCCACGTCGCCGCGACCTCCCCCGCCGACATCGAGGCGCTGCTCGCGTCCGAGATCGAGGCCGGCAAGACCGTCCAGGCGTTCGTGGACGAGGCCAACGCCAACCTCGGCGAGAAGATCGTCCTGGACCGCTTCGCGCAGTTCACCGGCGGTTACGTCGCGTCGTACATGCACCGCACGATGCCCGACCTGCCGTTCCAGATCGGCGTCCTGGTCGAGCTCGACAAGGAGAACGCCGAGGTCGCCCGCGGCATCGCGCAGCACATCGCCGCGTTCGCCCCGCAGTGGCTCTCCAAGGACGACGTTCCGGCCGAGAAGGTCGAGTCCGAGCGTCGCATCGCCGAAGAGGTCACCCGCGCGGAGGGCAAGCCCGAGGCCGCCCTCCCGAAGATCGTCGAGGGTCGCATCAACGGCTTCTTCAAGGACGCCACGCTGCTCGGTCAGCCGTACGCGCTGGACAACAAGAAGTCCGTCCAGAAGGTTCTGGACGAGGCCGGTGTCACCCTGAAGCGCTTCAGCCGCATCAAGGTAGGCATCTGAGTCCGTCCGTACGCGACGGACACCGGACCCCGGTAGGGTCTGAAGCAGTCGTCCGCGCTCGCGCAGGGCGACCGCAGATCTGACGAGGAGGCCATTGCCGTAGAGGGAACCGCGAGGACCCACCGGCAATGGCCTTCTTCGTATGTGCACGAGGAGATCTCCATGAATCAGGGCGTGGACCCCCACACCGCATCCGACGACAAGAGCGACCAGCACAAGAAGGGCCGCCGCTTCATGCTGAAGCTGTCGGGCGAGGCCTTCTCCGGTGGCGGAGGACTGGGCGTCGATCCCGACGTGGTCCACGCCATCGCGCGCGAGATCGCCGCGGTCGTCCGCGACGGCGCGGAGATCGCCATCGTGATCGGCGGTGGCAACTTCTTCCGCGGTGCCGAGCTCCAGCAGCGCGGCATGGACCGGGCGCGGTCCGACTACATGGGCATGCTGGGCACGGTCATGAACTGCCTCGCCCTCCAGGACTTCCTGGAGAAGGAGGGCATCGACTCCCGCGTGCAGACCGCCATCACCATGGGCCAGGTCGCCGAGCCGTACATCCCGCTGCGCGCGGTGCGCCACCTGGAGAAGGGCCGCGTCGTCATCTTCGGCGCGGGCATGGGCATGCCCTACTTCTCCACCGACACCACGGCCGCCCAGCGTGCGCTGGAGATCGACGCCGAAGCCCTGCTCATGGGCAAGAACGGTGTCGACGGCGTGTACGACTCGGACCCGAAGAAGAACCCGGACGCGGTGAAGTTCGACGCGCTCGAGTACAGCGAGGTGCTCTCGCGCGACCTCAAGGTCGCCGACGCCACCGCCATCACGCTGTGCCGCGACAACAAGCTGCCGATCCTGGTCTTCGAACTGCTCGCCGAGGGCAACATCGCCCGCGCCGTCAGGGGTGAGAAGATCGGCACGCTCGTCAGCGACCAGGGAACCCGGGCCTGAGCGGTCCGCTGCCGCCTTCAGCCCCGCCCCGTTCGCCCCGCCCGCCTGAACCATCCATATCTGACATGCAGGAGCACGTGGTGACCGAAGAGATCCTCCTCGAGGCCGAGGAGAAGATGGAAAAGGCCGTCGTCGTCGCCAAGGAGGACTTCGCCGCGATTCGCACCGGTCGTGCGCACCCGGCGATGTTCAACAAGATCGTGGCCGACTACTACGGCGCCATCACGCCCATCAACCAGCTCGCGTCGTTCTCCGTGCCCGAGCCGCGCATGGCGATCGTGACGCCGTTCGACAAGAGCGCCCTGCGCAACATCGAGCAGGCCATCCGCGACTCCGACCTCGGTGTCAACCCGAGCAACGACGGCAGCATCATCCGGGTGACCTTCCCCGAGCTGACGCAGGACCGCCGCAAGGAGTACATCAAGGTCGCGCGGACCAAGGCCGAGGACTCCAAGATCTCCCTGCGTGCCGTCCGCCGCAAGGCGAAGGACGCCCTTGACAAGCTGGTCAAGGACAAGGAGGCCGGCGAGGACGAGGTGCGTCGCGCCGAGAAGGAGCTCGACGACACCACCGCGAAGTACGTCGCGCAGGTGGACGAGCTGCTCAAGCACAAGGAAGCCGAGCTCCTCGAAGTCTGATGAACGACTCTCCCTGGGCCACGGAGCCGGTTCCGGCGGGTCCCGCATACGATGCGATGGTGGGCCCGCACACTCGGCCCATGCCCATCGTGCCCGATGCCGCCGGCCGTGACTTCGACGACCGGGAAGCACGCGATCGGGGGGCCGCCGCTTTCGGCGGCCCCCCGTTCCGCGCCGAGACGCCGCCGCAGGAGCCCATGCCCAGCCCCCCGCCTCCGCAGGCCCCGCAGGCCGCCTCGTCCCCGCCGCCCAAGAAGCGCGCGGGGCGGGATCTGCGTGCCGCCATAGGGGTCGGTGTCGGCCTCGGCGCGGTCGTCTTCGCCTCGCTGCTGATCGTCAAGGCCGTGTTCGTCGGCGTCGTCGTCGTCGCGGTCGTCGTGGGCCTGTGGGAGCTCACCTCCCGGCTCCAGGAGAAGAAGGGCATCAAGGCGCCCCTCGTACCGCTCGCGGTCGGCGGCGCCGCCATGATCATCGCCGGGTACGTCCGGGGGGCCGAGGGCGCCTGGGTCGCCATGGCCCTGACCGCGCTGGCGATCCTGGTCTGGCGCATGACCGAACCGCCCGAGGACTACCTCAAGGACGTCACGGCGGGCGTCTTCGCCGCGTTCTACGTGCCCTTCCTGGCGACGTTCGTGACGATGCTGCTCACCGCCGACGACGGACCGCAGCGGGTGATCACCTTCCTGCTGCTGACCGTGGTCAGCGACACCGGGGCGTACGCGGTCGGCTGGCGCTTCGGCAAGACCAAGCTCGCCCCGCGCATCAGCCCCGGGAAGACCCGCGAGGGACTGCTCGGCGCGGTGGCCTTCGCGATGGCCGCCGGCGCGCTGTGCATGGAGTTCCTCATCGACGGTGGCGCCTGGTGGCAGGGCCTGCTGCTGGGTCTCGCCGTGGCCGTCAGCGCCACCCTCGGCGACCTGGGCGAGTCGATGATCAAGCGGGACCTGGGCATCAAGGACATGGGCACGCTGCTGCCGGGCCACGGCGGCATCATGGACCGGCTGGACTCCCTGCTGCCGACCGCCCCGGTGGTCTGGCTGCTGCTGGCGGCCTTCGTCGGCACGGGCTGATACCGTCCGGGCGGTTACTCTTGAAGGGCGCGCTGCTTCTGCGGCGCGCCTTTCGTCTTACGAGGAGTACCTGCCATGGCCCGCCCTGTTCCGGGAGAGCTCACCTTCGTCACCCCTCGGGGAGCCAAGAAGCCGCCCCGGCACCTTGCCGACATGACCCCGGCCGAGCGCCGCGAGGCGGTCGCCGCGATCGGTGAGAAGCCGTTCCGGGCCAAGCAGCTCTCCCAGCACTACTTCGCGCGCTACGCGCACGACCCGGCCGAGTGGACGGACATCCCCGCGGGCTCCCGGGAGAAGCTGCAGAAGGAGCTGCTGCCGGACCTGATGAACGTCCTGCGGCACATCTCGTGCGACGACGACACCACCCGCAAGACCCTGTGGAAGCTGCACGACGGCACGCTCGTCGAGTCCGTGCTGATGCGCTACCCGGACCGGGTCACCATGTGCATCTCCTCGCAGGCCGGCTGCGGCATGAACTGCCCGTTCTGCGCCACCGGCCAGGCCGGGCTCGACCGCAACCTGTCCACCGCCGAGATCGTGCACCAGATCGTCGACGGCATGCGCGCCCTGCGCGACGGCGAGGTCCCGGGCGGACCGGCCCGGCTCTCGAACATCGTCTTCATGGGGATGGGCGAGCCGCTGGCCAACTACAACCGCGTCGTCGGCGCCATCCGCCGGCTCACCGACCCGGAGCCCGACGGCCTGGGCCTGTCGCAGCGCGGCATCACCGTCTCCACCGTGGGACTGGTTCCGGCCATGCTGCGCTTCGCCGACGAGGGCTTCAAGTGCCGCCTCGCGGTCTCGCTGCACGCCCCGGACGACGAGCTGCGCGACACCCTGGTCCCCGTGAACACCCGCTGGAACGTCCGCGAGGTGCTCGGCGCGGCCTGGGAGTACGCGGAGAAGTCCGGCCGGCGGATCTCCATCGAGTACGCCCTGATCCGCGACATCAACGACCAGGCCTGGCGCGGTGACCTACTGGGCAAGCTGCTCAAGGGCAAGCGCGTCCACGTCAACCTGATCCCGCTGAACCCGACGCCGGGCTCGAAGTGGACCGCCTCCCGGCCCGAGGACGAGAAGGCCTTCGTGGAGGCCATTGCCCGGCACGGCGTCCCCGTGACCGTACGGGACACCCGCGGCCAGGAGATCGACGGCGCGTGCGGCCAGCTGGCCGCCTCGGAGCGCTAGCCTCCTCTTCTGTTCGATCGTATTCGGCCACGGGGTACCCTGTGGCCGAACCAACTTAATATTTCCGACAGGGGAGCGCCACAGCGCTGAGAGTGCGGTAACCGTCACCGCAGACCCTCTGAACCTCGCCCCGGTCATTCGGGGTAGGAAGTTCGGTCACCACTCAAGCTGTTGCGCCTTGCCCGGCGTCCGCTCCGCAGAGCGCCGGGCAGGGCCGCGTCTTCTCCTGGACATCCCAGGAGGAATTGACCAGTGAGCACCACCAAGAAGATCGCGGGCGCCGCGCTCGCGGCCGCGCTGGGCGTCACCACGCTCAGCGCCTGCGGCGGCGACGCCAAGGACACGTCCGCGGGCGCGAGCGACGCCCCCACGTCCAAGACCGTCACCCTCGTCTCGCACGACTCCTTCAACGTGACCGACGCGGTCCTCAAGGAGTTCGAGCAGGAGAGCGGCTACACCGTCAAGAAGCTGAAGTCCGGAGACGCGGGCGCGGCGCTGAACCAGGAGATCCTCACCAAGGGCTCCCCGCGCGGCGACGTCTTCTTCGGCGTCGACAACACCCTGCTCTCGCGCGCCCTCGACAACGGCATCTTCACCCCGTACGAGGCCAAGGACCTGGGCGAGGTGAAGCCGGAGTACCAGCTCGACAAGGAGCACCGGGTCACGCCGGTCGACTCGGGTGACATCTGCGTCAACTACGACAAGCAGTACTTCGCCGACAAGAAGATCGCCCCGCCGCAGACGCTGGACGACCTGATCAAGCCGGAGTACAAGGACCTGCTGGTCACCGAGAACGCCGCGACCTCCTCGCCCGGCCTCGGCTTCCTCCTCGCCTCCGTCGGCAAGTACGGCGAAGAGGGCTGGAAGGACTACTGGAGCAAGCTCAAGGCCAACGGCGTCGAGGTCGTCGACGGCTGGGAGCAGGCCTACAACGAGCGGTTCTCCGGCTCGGCGGGCGGCAAGAAGGCGAAGGGCGACCGCCCGCTGGTCGTCTCCTACGCCTCCAGCCCGCCGGTCGAGGTGCTGTACGCGGAGCCGCAGCCGGCCGAGGCCCCCACGGGCGTCTCCACCGGCACGTGCTTCCGCCAGATCGAGTTCGCGGGCCTGCTGAAGGGCGCGAAGAACGAGGCGGGCGGCAAAGCGCTCCTGGACTTCCTGATCAGCAAGAAGTTCCAGGAGGACATGCCGCTGCAGATGTTCGTGAACCCTGTGACGAAGGACGCGGCCCTGCCGGAGCTGTTCACGAAGCACGGTGTGGTGGTCGAGAAGCCCGAGGTCGTGGCTCCGCAGACCATCGCCGAGAACCGTGAGCAGTGGGTCAAGACATGGTCCTCGCTCGTCGTGAAGTAGGAACGCCGACGGGCCCGGGGGCGGCGTCGGGGGGCGCCGCGCCGGGTCCCGGTCCCCGCGAGGGCGGGCGGGCCACGGCCGCGCGTCTCGGCCTGATGGCCGTGCCCCTCGCCTTCTTCGGGCTGTTCTTCGCCTACCCCGTCGGCGCGATCGCCGGGCGCGGGCTGAAGACTGACGAGGGCTGGCAGTTCGGCCGGATCGGCGAGGTGCTGGCCCGGCCCGACATCGCCGGCGTGCTGTGGTTCACCACCTGGCAGGCGCTCGCCTCCACGGCGCTCACGCTGCTGATCGCGTTCCCCGGCGCGTACGTCTTCGCGCGCTTCGACTTCCCCGGCAAGCAGCTGCTGCGGGCCGTGGTCACCGTGCCGTTCGTCCTGCCGACCGTGGTCGTCGGGACCGCGTTCCTGGCGCTGGTCGGCCGGGGCGGGCTGCTGGACGAGCTGTGGGGCGTCCGGCTCGACACCACCGTGTGGGCCATCCTGCTGGCCCACGTCTTCTTCAACTACGCCGTGGTCGTACGGACCGTGGGCGGGCTCTGGGCGCAGCTCGACCCCCGCCAGGAGGAGGCCGCCCGGGTGCTGGGCGCCGGACGGTTCGCCGCCTGGCGGCGGGTGACGCTGCCCGCGCTGGCCCCGGCGGTGGCCGCCGCGTCGCTGATCGTGTTCCTGTTCACCTTCACTTCCTTCGGCGTCGTGCAGATCCTGGGCGGGCCCGCGTACTCCACCCTGGAGGTGGAGGTCTACCGGCAGACCGCGCAGCTGCTGGACCTGCCCACCGCCGCCGTGCTGACGATGGTGCAGTTCGCGGCGGTCGGCCTGATCCTCGGCGTCCACGCCCGGACCGTGCGCAAGCGGGAGACCGCCCTGCGGCTCGTCGATCCCGGGCGGACCGCGCACCCGCCGCGCGGCTGGGCGCAGCGCTCCCTGCTGGGCGGGGTGCTGCTGACGGTGGCCCTGCTGATCGTCCTGCCGCTCGGGGTGCTGGTCGAGCGGTCCTTCGACGCCCCCGGCGGGTACGGCCTCGCCTTCTACCGGGCGCTCCAGGACGAGGGGGCCGGGGGCGGGACCTTCCTGGTGCCGCCGCTGGAGGCGATCGGGAACTCCCTGGAGTACGCGCTGGCCGCCACCGCCATCGCCCTGGTCATCGGGGGGCTCGCGGCCGCGGCGCTGACCCGCCGCGCGGGCCGCTTCGTGCGGGGCTTCGACGCGCTGCTGATGCTGCCGCTCGGGGTGTCCGCCGTGACGGTGGGCTTCGGCTTCCTGATCACCCTGGACGAGCCGCCGCTGGACCTGAGGACCTCGTGGATCCTGGTGCCGCTGGCGCAGGCGCTGGTCGGTGTGCCGTTCGTCGTACGGACCATGCTGCCGGTGCTGCGGGCCGTGGACGCGCGGCTGCGGGAGGCCGCCGCCGTGCTCGGGGCGTCCCCGCTGCGGGCCTGGCGGGAGGTGGACCTGCCGCTGGTGCGGCGGGCGCTGCTGATCGCGGCGGGCTTCGCCTTCGCGGTCTCGCTGGGGGAGTTCGGGGCGACCGTGTTCATCGCGCGGCCGGACCAGCCGACGCTTCCGGTGGCCGTGGCGCGGCTGCTGGGGCGGGCCGGCGAGCTCAACTACGGGCAGGCGATGGCCCTGAGCACGATTCTGATGCTGGTGTGCGCGGTGTCCCTGCTGGCGCTGGAGCGACTGCGAACCGACAAGACCTCCGGAGAGTTCTGATGACACTGCTTCAGCTGGACGGGGTGTCGGTCCGCTTCGGCGAGCGCGCGGTAGTGGACTGTGTGGACCTCGCGGTCGCCGAGCACGAGACCGTGTGCGTCCTGGGACCGAGCGGGAGCGGGAAGTCCACCCTGCTGCGGGTCGTCGCGGGGCTCCAGCGGGTCTCGGCCGGCCGGGTGCTGCTGGACGGCGCCGACCAGGCGGGCGTGCCCGTACACCGGCGGGGAGTGGGCCTGATGTTCCAGGACCACCAGCTCTTCCCGCACCGGGACGTCGGCGGGAACGTCGCCTTCGGCCTGCGGATGCGGGGCTCCGGGCGCGACGCGTGCACGGGCCGGGTCGCGGAGCTGCTGCAGCTCGTCGGGCTGCCCGGGGCGCAGGGCCGCGCGGTCGCCTCCCTGTCCGGCGGCGAGCAGCAGCGGGTCGCGCTGGCCCGGGCGCTGGCGCCGTCGCCCAGGCTGCTGATGCTCGACGAGCCGCTGGGGCAGCTGGACCGAGGGCTGCGGGAGCGGCTCGTGGTGGAGCTCCAGGGGCTGTTCTCCCGGCTGGGGACGACGGTGCTCGCCGTCACGCACGACCAGGGGGAGGCGTTCGCGCTGGCCGACCGCGTCGTGGTGATGCGGGACGGGCGGATCGCGCAGGCGGGGACTCCGCTGGAGGTGTGGCAGCGGCCGGCCTCGGAGTTCGTGGCGCGCTTCCTCGGGTTCGAGAACGTGGCGGCGGCGACGGTGTCCGCGGGTGTCGCCGCCACCCCCTGGGGCAAGGTGCCGGTCCCGGACGGCACGCCGGAGGGGGAGCGGCAGGTCCTGATCCGCCCGGCCGGGGTCCTGCTGACGGACGACGGCCTGCGGTGCGCGGTGGAGTCCCGTACCTTCCGGGGCACGCACGTCGCGCTGCTGCTGCGTCCGGAGGCGGGGCCGGCGCTGGAGGCGGAGTGCGGCCTCGCCGGGGCCCCGGCGGTGGGCGACCGCGTCACGGTCACCTTCGCCCCGGACGAGGTGGTCGTCCTGCCGGCGGCCTGACCGAGCGCCGCCGGCCGGCGGCGCTCGGTCAGGCCTGCCTCAGGGGCGGACGCCGTCGCAGGCGATCGGCAGGTGCCGGGGTCCGCGCAAAACCGCGTTCTGCCGGTACGGGGGCGGGTCCTCCAGCAGGCGCGGGTTCTCCAGCCGGCGGGCCAGCTCGCTCAGGGCCAGCTGGGCCTCCTGCCGGGCCAGCGGGGCCCCGAAGCAGCTGTGGATGCCGCTGCCGAGGCCGAGGTGCTGGATGTCCTTTCGGTCCGGGTCGAAGCGGTCCGGGTCCGGGAACCGCTTCGGGTCGCGGTTGCCGGAGGCCAGAATCAGCCACAGGGACGCGCCCTTGGGGATGGAGACGCCGGCCACCTCGATGTCCGCGAGGGTGGTGCGGTGCGGGATCAGCTGCACCGGGGGCTCGAAGCGCAGCAGCTCCTCGACGATGGGGACGGACAGGGCCGGGTCCTCGCGCAGCCGGGCCAGCACGTCCGGGTGGCGCAGCAGGGTCAGCATGCCGTTGGTGATGAGGTTGACCGTGGTCTCGTGGCCCGCGATCAGCAGGAGCGCCGAGGTGCTGAGCGCCTCCATCGTTGTCATGGACCCGTCCGGGCCGTCCGCGATCGCCAGCTGGGACAGCATGTCGTCGCCCGGGTTCTTGCGGCGTTCCTCGATCAGCCCGGCCAGGTACATGCCGAGCTCCATCCGGGCGTCCGTCGAGCTCTTGCCGCGCTCGGAGGGGTCCGCGTCCGGGTCGGGGTCCAGGCTCGCGGCGATGGCCTCCGCCCAGACGTGGAACCGCGGCTCGTCCTCGGGCGGCACCCCGAGCAGCCGGCAGATGACCGACACCGGGAACGGGTAGGCGAACTGGTCGACCAGGTCCACGTGGTCGAACGAGCCGGTGGCGGCGATGCGGTCGATCAGGCCGGTGACGAGCCCGTCGAGCTCCCCGCGCATGTCGTGGACCTTGTGCGGGGAGTGCGGCGGGCCGAACGGCCGGTTCGTCATGCGCCGCAGCCGGTCGTGGTCCGGCGGGTCGAGCTTGAGGAAGGACGGGGGCAACGCCGTCTCCTCCTGCGCCCCCTGGCCCAGGGGGTCGTCGCCCGTCTGCTTCAGGTTGCGGGAGTCGGAGCTGATGCGGGGGTCGTGCAGGAGGCTCTGGATCTCGTAGTACGTGCTGATGACGTAGGGGCCGTCGCCCTCGTGGGACACGGGAGTCTTGCGGAGCTCCTCGTACAGCGGGTACGGATCGGCGCGGTGCGCGTAGTCGATGATCTCCCGCAGGATGGCTTGGCTCATGACAGGTCCTCGTGAGTCCTCGGAGGAGGGCGCGCCGGGGTCAGTGGTGCGCGGGGATGAACGTCATCTTCCGGTCGGCCGGCGAGTAGCCGCTGAGGGTGATGGTCGGCCCGTGGGTGGGCACCGAGGGGTCGGGGAAGTCCGCGGACACCGGCTTGTGCCCCTCCGGCCTGCGGTCCACGGTCTCGAACGGCACCGGGAACGGCGCCCCCGTCTCGATCTGCTGCTGGTAGAACGGCAGCCAGCGGCAGTTGTCGAAGGTCACCGCGGCGATCACGCGGCCCTGGTAGCCGTACACGGCGGCGAACCGGCGCTCCTCGCGGGAACCCTGCGTGATCATGATCTCGGTGCCCATCGGCGGCACCCCGACGGACTTGATGTTCACGCCGAACTGCGAGGACCAGAACCCCGGCACCCACAGGTGCGGGAGGCGGTCGGCGCTCTCACTGAGCATGTTGTGCGCGGCCGTCTCGGCCTGGGCGACGGCGTTGCCCCAGTGCTCCAGGGAAAGGAACTGGTACCCGAAGAGCGCGTGCGGGGAGCGTGCCACGTCACCCGCCACGAAGATGTCGTCGGTGACGATGCCTCGGACGTCGAAGGCGCGGCAGCCCGCGTCGCAGGCGATGCCCCGGGGACCGGCGCCCAGCCCCGACCCGGACAGCCATTCGGTGTTGCGCTGGGCGCCGAGCGAGACCACCACCACGTCGGCCTCGATCGTCTCGCCGTCCGAGAGGTGGGCGGCGCGGACCCGTCCGGAGGGGTCGCCCTCCAGACCGGTCACCATGACCCCGGTGCGCAGGTCGACGCCGTTCTCCCGGTGCATCTCGGCCGCGACCTCACCGATGACCCCGCCGAGCGCGCCGACCAGGGGCGCGGCGCCCCGCTCGGCGACGGTGACGGGCAGGCCGCGCTCCCGGCAGGCGGACGCGATCTCGGACCCGGTGAAGCCGGCACCGATGACCAGGACCCGGCGGGGACCGGCCGACAGGGCGCGTTCCAGGGCGGCCCCGTCGTCACGGGTGCGCAGGACGAACACGCCGTCGAGCGCACCCTCCTCCTCGTTCGGCCAGGGTCGCGCCCGCACACCGGTGGCGATCAGCAGCCGGTCGTACTCCACCTCGTCGCCGTCGCCGAGCCTGACCCGGCGCGCGGCCATGTCCAGGCCGGTGGCCGGGACCCCGAGCCGCCACTCGGCGTCGATCTCCCGGCGGCGGGGGAGGGCGGTGTGCTCCGCGGTCGCCATGCCCAAGAGGACCTGCTTGGACAACGGGGGCCGGTCGTACGGCTCGTACGGCTCGTCGCCGATCATCGTCAACGAGCCGGTGAAGCCCTTCTCCCGCATGGTCTCGGCGGCCCGCAGGCCGGCGAGGGAGGCGCCGACGACCACGATGCGGCCGTCGCGCCTGAGGTGTTCCAGGGTTCCGTCACCGCTCACCGTGTGCCTCCGGAGACCGGCACGCGGGCATCGCGGGCATCCGAGGGGTCCGCCTCGACGAGGATCGCCCCGACCGGACAAGCGGCGACGGCGCGCGCGACGTCCTCGCGGTGCTCGTCCAGCGCCTCGGGGTCGTACAGCAGCGACTCGTCGCCGTGCATGGCGAACACGTCGGGAGCGAGGAACGCGCACTGGGCGTATCCCTGGCAGCGGTTGAGGTCGACGACGAGCCTCATGAGTCATCAGCCCTTCCGTGGCCCGATTCCACGAGTGATCTCTTCCCCTCCTCAGCATGCGCGAGGGTGAAGGAGCGCGCTACCGGATGCCGACCCGCACGATGTACAGGCCCACGACCAGGGCCCATGCCGGAAGGATCAGCTCGGACCAGGGGACCCCGGAGCCCACGACGAGCAGCACCAGGCCCGTGACGTAGCCCAGCAGCGCCAGCGGACGCGGGAAGATCCCGAGGCGGCGGCCGATCGTCGAGGTCGCGAAGACGAAGACGGCCGCCATCCGCATCGCGTACGTCGTCAGGACCACGTACGCGTAGTGGCGGCCGAACACGGTGTCCGTGCCCTCCTGGAGCACGGTGCCCGCCGCTGCGGCCGCGACGAACAGCGTGGCGACGAAGACGATGCCGCTGCCGAGGAAGACGGTGGAGACGAACCGGTCCTCGGCCTCGCCGGCGTGCGCGCGCAGGGCGCCCATGAACCACAGGAAGAAGATCCCGGCGAACGGAACGATCTCCAGGGCGGTCCGTACCGCCCAGCGGTCGCCGGGATCAACGGCCGCGTCGGCGCCGTCGGCCGACGGGATCGCGATCCGCATCAGGACGATCGCCGCTCCGAGCAGCACCGCGAAGGCGATGCCGGCCGCCCCGGCGGCGCCGGGCGTGCGCAGCCGCGCGCTGGTGGTCTCCATGCACCTCTCGCTCTCTCCCCAGTCCAGCAAGCGGCAGCGGCTGTGCGGCCGCCACCAGGGGAGGCCGCACGGGTGAGGGAGCGATCGGCGGCCCGCGGCTACGCGACCGCCGCCGGGACCGGGGGCTCGACCTCCTCCTCGGCACCCTCGTGCTTGCCGTACCAGGCGACCGCCACCGCGCCCGTCACCGCCAGGACGAAGCCGAGGACGGCCAGCCAGCCCAGGCCGGGCCGGGACGCGTCGCCGAGCCAGAGCACTCCGATCGCACCCGGCAGGACGGTCTCGCCGACGACCAGGGCGGCGGTCGCGCCGTTCACCGAGCCGATCTGCAGGGCGATCGTGTGCAGGTACATCCCGCCGAAGCCCGCCGCCAGGATGGCGTAGAGGGCCGGGTCGGAGAGCAGGGTGCCCAGGTCGAAGGGGTCGATACCGTCCAGGATGCGGACGCCGACGCCGAGCGCGCCGAAGCCGAGGCCCGACAGCAGACCGGCCAGGATCGCGGCCCCGCCGCCGAGGAGGCGCACGGCGACGGTGCCGCCCACCATCAGCACCAGGGTGATCCCCAGCAGCCACCAGTGCGTGGACATCGGCGCGTGGTGGCCGCCCTCGTGGCCGGCCGCCGTCGCCAGCAGCACCAGCGCCGCGCAGACGACGCCGATCGAGGTCCACTCCTTGCGGGTCAGCCGGATACCGAGCATCTTCACGCTCAGCACGGCGGTCACGACCAGGTTGGCGCTGATCACCGTCTGGGAGAGGAACAGCGGGAGCATCCGGGCCGCCAGCGCGCCCAGCCCGAAGCCCACGAAGTCCAGGATGGTGCCGACGATGAACTCCCAGGTCATCGCGGCCTTCGCGGTGGACGACAGATTCGGTCCGCCGTGCGCGGTCACCCCGGCCGAGGCCGGGGACATCCGGGCGGCGCGGCGCGATCCGACGGCTTGCAGGACGGATCCCGTGCCGTAGCAGATGGACGCCGCGACAGCGGTCAGCAGGCCTATGAGCACCCGAAGGCTCCGTTCACGTCTGGCAGGTTTTGCGGTACCACTGCCAGACGTCGGAACGGGCCGGAAAGTTGCCTCCGGGCGTCAGCGCATTGACGCGAGCGCCGCCGGGACCTCGTCGACCGAGTCGACCAGCGCGATCCGGGACTCCATCGAGCGGCCGCGCGCGAGCGCCCGCAGCAGCGGCCACACCGGGAGGTGCTCCGTCCAGTGCGCACGGTCGACCAGGACCATCGGGGTCGGCTCGCCCCGCGACGCGTAGTAGTTGGGCGTCGCGTTGTCGAAGACCTCCTGGACGGTGCCCGCGGCGCCCGGCAGGAAGACCACGCCGGCGGTGCACCGGGCCAGCAGCCCGTCCTCGCGGGTGGCGTTCGCGAAGTACTTCGCGATGTGCCCGGCGAACGGGTTCGGCGGCTCGTGCCCGTAGAACCAGGTGGGGATGCCCACCGAGTCGCCGCCGCCGGGCCAGCGGTCCCGTACGGCGAAGGCCGCCCCGGCCCAGTCGGACACCGACGGGGTGAAGGACGGGGCCTTCGACAGCATCTCCAGGGCCTCCGGGAGCGCCTCGTCCGGCGCCGGTGCCAGGTACGCGCCCAGGTTCGCGGCCTCCATGGCGCCGGGGCCGCCGCCGGTGGCCACCGTGAGGCCGGACCGGGCCAGCGTCCGGCCGAGCTCCGCGGCGCCGCGGTAGTCCGTACCGCCGCGGGACATGGCGTGGCCGCCCATGACGCCCACGACCCGGGCACCTGCGAGGTGCTCGTCGAGGGCGTCGGAGACCGCGTCGTCGTGGATCGAGCGCAGCACCGAGGAGAAGACGTCGCAGTCCGCCTTGGTCTCCTGGAACCACTCGTACGCCAGGGCGTCCGGGGTGGCCTCGTAGCCGGAGGGCAGACCGGCGAACAGCTCGTCCGGCGTGTAGAGCAGGCCCCGGTAGGGGTTGAACGGCAGGTCCGGGACGGGCGGGTAGACCAGGGCCCCGTCCGCGCGGACCTTCGCCGACGCGTCGGGCTCCATCGCGCAGCCCAGGAACACGGCCGCCGAGGTGTCGGCGGCCAGCAGGACGAACGTCCGCTCCAGCAGGTTGACGGACTGGATCCGGTAGCCGCTCAGCGAGCCCCGGGCGGCGACCCGGTCGAATTCGTCGAGCGTCTCGATCTCGATGTCTGCGTTGACCATTCGGCCCACACTAAGGGCTGCCCACGTCAGCGGGTCAAGGCCATCGACGTCAGCTGCGCCACACCCCAGCTGAGCGGGAGGCAGACGGCGACCAGGGCCGTGGCCCGCAAACTCGCCGCCGTACGCAGGACCTTGGCCGGAGCGCCGAGGCCGAGCAGCGCCTCGCGGCCGGCGCTGCGGGACTGGCGGGCCTCCACCGCCGATGTGAGAAGGGTCGCGGTGGCGCACAGGGCGACCAGGGCCGCGGCCGGTCCGGTCAGCGGGCCGAGCGGGACCAGCAGCCCGCCGCGGTCGCGCAGGGCCAGCGCCGTGAGGGCGCCCGCCCCGACCGCGCACAGCACGCCCAGGGGCGGCCCGAGCCGGGGGGCCTCCTGCTGGAGCGCCCGTCCGGCCAGCAGCCGCAGCGCGCCCGGGCGCACGGCCTGCACCAGCGTTCCGCAGGCGTAGGCCAGACCGGGCCCCGCGAGGGCGAGCCCCACCGCGGTCAGCGACCAGCCCGCCAGCATCCCGGGGCCGCCGCGGCCCGCGTACGCCTGGGTGGCGAGCCCGCACGCGGTGAGGGTGATGCCCCAGGGCAGCCCGGTCTGCGGGGCGAGCGGGGTGTGCGGGCGCAGCAGGACGGCGGTCGCGGCCGAGGCGGCCAGCGGCACCAGGGCCAGCAGGGTCAGGGCGGCGGCGACGGGCAGCGGCTGGCCCGCGTGGAGCAGCCGGGCCCCGGCGCCGTCGAAGGGCAGCCCGGCCAGGTCCCCGCGCAGGTGGAGGAAGACGGCCAGGGCGAGGGCGCTGCCCAGGGTGCACGAGACGGCGGTGGAGATGGTCGCGACCAGGGTGAGCCGTACGGGCCCCAGCCCGGCGGCGTCCAGCCCCTGCCGGGGCCGGGTCGCCGGGTCGGTACGGGCCACGGCGACGGCGAACTGGGCGGTGGCGGCCAGCGGGATCAGGGCCCACAGCAGCCGGGGGAACGATCCGGCGGGCCGTACCAGGGCCTCGGCGAGCACGTACAGCAGCAGGAACCCGGTGCAGGCCGCGGCGGCGGCGACGAGCAGCCGGCGCAGCTGGACGAGCGGCCGGGAGCCACGGGCTAGGCGGAGAGCGAGCACGCGGCCTGGTCCTCCGTGGTGTCGGCGGCGGGGGAGCCGGGGGAGTCGGGAGCGGCCGCCGCGGTGGCCCGGGCGGCGGCGTCGGCCGCCTCGGCGGCCGCGGCGGACCGGCCGTCGAGGAGGGCCACGCGGCGGTCGGCGGCGGCCGCGGTCTCCTCGTCGTGGGTGGCCAGCAGCACGGTGATCTCGTGGGACCGGGCGGCGGTGGTCAGCGTACGGAGCAGCAGGGTCCGCTCGGCACGGTGCAGCGGGGCGGTCGGCTCGTCGGCGAACAGCACCGCGGGCTGGTTGACCAGGGCCCGGGCCAGGGCGACGCGCTGACACTCGGCCCGGGTGAGGGCGCAGGGCCGCTTGCGGGCGAAGGCCCCGATGTCGAGGCGCTCCAGCCAGGCGCAGGCGGCGTGCTTGGCGGTGCGGTGGGAGGCTCCGGCGAGCAGCAGCGGCAGGGCCGCGTTCTCCCAGACCTTCAGCTCGGGCAGCAGTTCGGGCTCCGGCCCGATCCAGCCGAACCGGTCGCGGCGCAGCCGCTCGCGGGCCGCGTCGCCCAGGGTGTGCACGGGGACGCTGTTGAACCAGACCTCGCCCTGCTCGGGCGGAAGCTGCCCGGAGAGGCAGCGCAGCAGCGTGGTCTTCCCGCTGCCGCGGGGGCCGGTCACGGCCAGGATCTCGCCCTGGCCGACTCCGATGGAGACGCCGATGAGGCCGGGGGAGCCGCTGTGGGAGTAGTGCAGGGAGCGTGCCCAGAGCACATCGTTGTCCGGTGGGGCCACCATGGCGTACACCTCTTCGTTCGACTGCGGATCGGGACTGGACCGGCCCGGCTCCCCCGGACGGGGGAACGAAGTCGGAGGCCGGTCGGTCACTGGCGCCGTAAAGAGATGTAAAGAGATGAACGTCTTGTCGGCGGACAGCACACGGCCCGGACCCCTTCGTTCTCACTCGAACGGAGGGATCCGGGCCGTGTGCCGGACGTTTTTAGAGCTTGGTCCAGGCCTCGGTGAGCACCGAGCGCAGGATGCCTTCGATCTCGTCGAAGGTGCCCTGGTCCGCGATCAGCGGCGGGGCCAGCTGGATGACCGGGTCGCCGCGGTCGTCGGCCCGGCAGTACAGGCCGTTCTCGAAGAGCGCCTTGGAGAGGAAGCCGTAGAGCACGCGCTCCGTCTCCTCGTCCGTGAAGGACTCCTTGGTGCTCTTGTCCTTGACGAGCTCGATGCCGTAGAAGTAGCCGTTTCCGCGGACGTCGCCGACGATCGGCAGGTCGTGCAGCTTCTTCAGCGTCGAGAAGAAGGCGTCCTCGTTGTCCAGCACGTGCTGGTTGAGGCCTTCCTTGTCGAAGATGTCGAGGTTGGCCAGCGCGACCGCCGAGGAGACCGGGTGGCCGCCGAAGGTGTAGCCGTGCAGGAAGGTGTTGTCGCCCTTGTAGAACGGCTCCGCGAGGCGGTCCGAGATGATGCAGGCGCCGATCGGGGAGTAGCCCGAGGTCATGCCCTTGGCGCAGGTGATCATGTCCGGGACGTAGTCGAACTTGTCGCAGGCGAACATGGTGCCGAGGCGGCCGAAGGCGCAGATCGTCTCGTCGGAGACGAGCAGCACGTCGTACTCGTCGCAGATCTCACGGACCCGCTGGAAGTACCCGGGCGGCGGCGGGAAGCAGCCGCCGGCGTTCTGTACCGGCTCCAGGAAGACGGCGGCGACGGTGTCGGCGCCCTCGAAGAGGATCTCCTGCTCGATCTGGTCGGCGCACCAGCGGCCGTAGGCCTCGGGGTCGTCGCCGTAGATCGGGGCGCGGTAGATGTTGGTGTTGACCACCTTGTGCGCGCCGGGGACCAGCGGCTCGAAGGGGGCCTTCAGGGCCGGCAGGCCCGTGATGGACAGGGCGCCCTGCGGGGTGCCGTGGTAGGCGACCGCACGCGAGATGACCTTGTACTTGGTGTGCTTGCCCTGAAGCTTGAAGTACTGCTTCGCGAGCTTCCACGCGGTCTCCACGGCCTCGCCGCCACCGGTGGTGAAGAAGACCTTGTTCAGGTCGCCCGGGGCGTAGTGCGCGAGGCGCTCGGCGAGCTCCACGGCCTTGGGGTGCGCGTACGACCAGATGGGGAAGAACGCGAGTTCCTGGGCCTGCTTGTAGGCGACCTCGGCCAGTTCCTTGCGGCCGTGACCGGCGTTGACCACGAACAGTCCGGCGAGACCGTCGAGGTAGCGCTTGCCCTTGTCGTCCCAGATGTACGTGCCCTCACCGCGGACGATGGTGGGGACGGGTGCGTTCTCGTAGGACGACATGCGGGTGAAGTGCATCCACAGGTGGTCGTACGCGGTCTTGGAGAGGTCCTGGCTCACGGTTATCGGGTTCCCCACATGTAGGTCTGCTTCTTCAGCTTCAGGTAAACGAAGCTTTCGGTTGATCGCACGCCGGGGAGCGCGCGGATCTTCTTGTTGATCGTCTCGAGCAGGTGGTCGTCGTCCTCGCAGACGATCTCCACCATCAGGTCGAACGATCCCGCGGTCATCACCACGTATTCGCACTCGGCCATCGCCGCCAGGGCGTCGGCCACGGGGTCGAGGTCTCCCTCGACGTTGATCCCGACCATCGCCTGGCGCCGGAGCCCCACGGTGAGCGGGTCGGTGACGGCGACGATCTGCATGACGCCCTGGTCGAGCAGCTTCTGCACGCGCTGGCGCACAGCCGCCTCCGACAGGCCGACGGCCTTGCCGATCGCTGCGTAGGGACGGCGACCGTCCTCCTGCAGTTGCTCGATGATCGCCAGGGACACAGCATCGACCGAAGGGGACGGTTGTCTGTTCCTGGAATCTGCGCTTCGACTGACCACGACCTCACTGTGCACGAGGAGTCGTCTGTTCCGCAAGACGGAACCGATGAAATCCGTTGTTTGGGAGTGCGTATCTCACTGATTCCGTAGTTCGTGGCCTACGGGCCTGTCGAAAGCCTCCGCCAAGGAGCTAGGCTGGGGATTCGTCTCAATCGTTGGACATGTGATCAGGAGTGTGGCTGTAGTGACCACCGAACTGCGTCGTCTGCGCAACTACATCGGCGGGGAGTTCAAGGACGCCGCCGACGGGCGGACCACCGAGGTGGTCAACCCCGCCACCGGCGAGGCGTACGCCACCGCCCCGCTCTCGGGCCAGGCCGACGTCGACGCGGCCATGGCCGCCGCCGCGGCCGCCTTCCCGGGCTGGCGCGACACCACCCCCTCGGAGCGGCAGAAGGCGCTGCTGAAGATCGCGGACGCCTTCGAGGCGCGCGCGGACGAGCTCGTCGCCGCCGAGTCGGAGAACACCGGCAAGCCGCTGGGCCTCACGGCCAGCGAGGAGCTGCCGCCGATGGTGGACCAGATCCGGTTCTTCGCCGGCGCCGCCCGCCTGCTCGAAGGCCGCTCGGCCGGCGAGTACATGGAGGGCATGACCTCGATCATCCGCCGCGAGCCGGTCGGCGTCTGCGCCCAGGTCGCGCCCTGGAACTACCCGATGATGATGGCCGTGTGGAAGTTCGCCCCGGCCATCGCCGCGGGCAACACCGTGGTGCTCAAGCCCTCGGACACCACCCCGGCCTCCACCGTCCTGATGGCGGAGATCATCGACTCCGTGCTGCCCAAGGGCGTGTTCAACGTCGTCTGCGGCGACCGTGAGACCGGCCGGGCCATGGTCGAGCACCGCACCCCGGCGATGGCCTCCATCACCGGTTCCGTGCGCGCGGGCATGCAGGTCGCCGAGAGCGCCTCGAAGGACGTCAAGCGCGTCCACCTGGAGCTGGGCGGCAAGGCTCCCGCCGTGGTCTTCGCGGACGCCGACATCGCCAAGGCCGTGGAGGACATCGCGGTCGCCGGCTACTTCAACGCGGGCCAGGACTGTACCGCCGCCTGTCGCGTGCTCGTGCACGAGTCGATCCACGACGAGTTCGTGAGCGCGCTGGCCAAGGCCGCCGCCGACACCAAGACCGGCCAGCCGGACGACGAGGACGTGCTGTACGGCGCGCTGAACAACCCGAACCAGCTGAAGCAGGTCGCGGGCTTCATCGAGCGCCTCCCCGCCCACGCCAAGGTCGAGGCGGGCGGCCACCAGGTCGGCGAGAAGGGCTACTTCTACGCCCCGACCGTGGTCTCCGGCCTCAAGCAGGACGACGAGATCATCCAGCACGAGGTCTTCGGCCCCGTCATCACCGTCCAGTCCTTCACCGACGAGGCCCAGGCCGTGGAGTACGCGAACGGCGTCGAGTTCGCCCTCGCCTCCTCCGTGTGGACCAAGGACCACAGCCGCGCGATGCGGATGTCCAAGAACCTCGACTTCGGCTGCGTGTGGATCAACACCCACATCCCGCTCGTCGCCGAGATGCCGCACGGCGGCTTCAAGAAGTCCGGCTACGGCAAGGACCTCTCCGCGTACGGCTTCGAGGACTACACGCGCATCAAGCACGTGATGACCTCGCTCGACGGCTGATCGGCCGCATCGGTCACAGCACAGCGTTGACGGGGCGGGCAGTAGACACCATGTCTATTGTCCGCCCCCTCGCGTTCCCCGAGGCTGTGCCCATGCCTGAACTCGCCTTCTCCCGCCGCGTGGCGCTGCGCGGCCTCGGTGCCACGGGTCTGCTGGCCGCCCTCGCCGGCTGCGGTGTGCCCGCCGCCCACGTGCCGGAGGGCCGGCGGGAGGGTCCCGACCGGTCCGAGCGGGACCAGAGCGTGGCCTTCTCCAACTGGCCGCTCTACATCGACACCGACGAGGAGGACGAGACGCGCCGTCCGACCCTGGAGGCGTTCTCGGAGCAGTCGGGCATCGAGGTCCGGTACACCGAGGAGATCAACGACAACGACGAGTTCTTCGGCAAGATCAGCCCGGCGCTCATGAACCGGCAAGAGACCGGCCACGACCTGGTCGTGGTCAGCGACTGGATGGCCGCCCGCTTCGTCCACCTGGGCTGGGCCCAGAAGATGGACCGCTCGGCCCAGCCGAACGTGGCCCGGCACCTCGACCCGCAGTTGCGTTCCCCCGCCTTCGACGAGGGCCGGCTGCACACGGTCCCCTGGCAGTCGGGGATCACCGGCATCGCCTACAACCGCAAGGCCCTGGGCCGGGAGATCAAGTCCGTCCAGGACCTGTGGCAGCCCGACCTGGCGGGGAAGGTCACCCTCTTCTCCGGCCTCGACGAGTCCTTCGCCCTGCTGATGCAGGGCAGCGGGGTGGACGTCACCGCCTGGACCGAGACCGACTTCCACCGGATGTGCGACCAGGTGGAGGCCATGGTGAAGAAGAGGCACATCCGCCGGTTCACCGGCAACGACTACACCTCCGACCTCAGCAAGGGCGACGTGTTGGCCTGCCAGGCCTACTCCGGCGACGCCATCCAGCTCCAGGCCGACAACCCCGACATCGAGTTCGTGGTCCCCGAAGAGGGGGGCGAACTGTGGGCGGAGAGCCTGCTCGTCCCCAACCTGGCCCGGCACAAGGTCAACGCCGAAGCCCTGATCGACTACTACTACACCCCGGAAGTGGCCGCGGAGCTGGCCGCCTCGGTCAACTACGTCTGCCCGGTTCCGGCCGCCCGCGAGGTCCTGGCCGGCTCGGGGGACGAGGAGACCGCCGCACTGGCCGAGAACCCGCTGATCTTCCCCGACGACGAGATGCGGGAGCGCCTCGCCGTGGCCCGGGACATCTCCTCCACCGAGCGCCGTTCCCTTGCCAAGCGCTGGAACGCGATCGTCGGGCTCTGAGCGGCCGGAGGTGCGGAACTGAACACGTTCAGGGAATTGGCTGAACGTGTTCAGAAATGTGGGTAGGCTTCCTTCCATGAGCGAGCGAAGCGCCCTTCAACGGCGTATCCGTGCCTGGCTGTTGCTGTTCCTCGTCTGTCTCGTCATCAGCGGACTCACTGCCTTCCCCCTGGTCAGCGAGCTCCGCCTCGGGAACTCCCTGGTGGACAACGTGTGGTTGCGACGGGTGGGTGACGGACTGGAGCGGGCCGACGCCGAGTACCCCTTCCTGCTCTACGGCACCGACTGGCTCGCCTTCGCCCACCTCGTCATCGCCGTCTTCTTCTACGGGGTCTACCGCGACCCCGTCCGCAACATCTGGATCGTCGAGGCCGGCATGATCGCCTGCGTCGGCATCGTCCCGCTGGCCCTGATCTGCGGCCCCATCCGGGGCATCCCCTTCCTGTGGTCGCTCATCGACATCTCCTTCGGCGTCTTCGGGGTGATCCCCCTGCTGATCCTGCGCCGCGCGATCAAGCGGCTGGAGGCCGTGCCGGCCACCTGACCCGGCGGCTATCCGGCCGGGCGGCCACTCCGCGGGCGGCCGCCCGCCTGGCGGCTATCCGGCGAAGGCCGCCATCACGATGCCGAGGGCCACCGGGTTCATCTCGTGGCCCTTGGCATCGGTGGAGTTCACCGAGTACACCAGGGTGCGGGACAGGTCCCGGGTCCCGCCGATCACGGTGTTGTAGCCGTAGCGGCCGCCCGTCTTGCCCCAGGCCACCGTGCCGCCGGGCAGCACGAACCGCTTCATGCCGGCCGTCTGGTCGGCCGCGGCCCCGGTGACGAAGTCCGTCACCCCCGGCACCGTGAACATCTCCTCCAGCTGGGCGGCGGGCACGACCCGGCCGCCGAACAGCGCCAGGGTGAAGCGCTCCAGGTCGGCCGTGGTGGATATGAGGTCCCCGGCGGCCCACTCCCGGGAGGAGCCCCACTCGGTCACGTCGACCAGACGGGTGCCGCCGCCGGCCTTCGGCACCTCCTGGTAGCCGCGGTTGTGCGGGCCCGGTATGCGGATCTGCGTACGGGTCGGCAGCGAGGTGTCGCGCAGGCCGAGCGGCTTGAGTATCCGGCTGGTCAAGGCCCGTTCGTACGAGGTCCCCGTCACCTTCTCGATCAGCATCCCCAGGACCGTGTAGTCGATGTTGAGGTAGTGCTGCCGCGTCCCCGGGTCGAATGCGGGCCCCTTGGCAACCGCGTTGGCGATCAGAGCACGGGGATCGTCGAGGTCGAACCGGTGCGCGTAGGCGTCGGCGAAGGTGTCGCCCGGGCCGTCGGCCGGGCGGATTCCGCTGGTGTAGTTCAGCAGCTGTCGTGCGGTGACGGGCTTGAAGGCCGGCGACAGCAGTCCCGGCAGGTACTCCTGTACCGGCCGGTCCAGGTCCACCCGGCCCTCGGCGGCCAGTTGGAGCACGACCGCCGCGGTGAAGGTCTTGGTCACCGACCCGGCGCGGAACCGGCCCTGCTCCAAGGCCTTGCGCCCGGTGCGGACGTCCGCGACCCCGGAACTGCCCTGCCAGCTCCCGCTCGTACCGCCCACGCGGACCAGTGCGGCGGTGGCGTCCCCGTGCTCCGGGCCCAGGCCGGCGATCGCCCGCGCCAGCGCCGCCGCGTCGGGCGGCGTCGCAACCGTCCGCCCGGGGCCGGCGGCGGGCGTCGAAGCGGGAGCCCGCGCCGGGGCCGGAGCGGCGTGGGCCGCGGCCGGGCCGGACGCGACGCCCAGGACCAGGGCGGCGGCGAGCAGTGTGCGCGTACGGGCGTTCATGGTGGGCTCCCCCTGCGAGATCCGCGGGGCGCTCTCGCCCCGATGACCTCAATGCTCCTGGTCAGAGGGGTATCCGCGGATCACCCCGCAGAGGGGTCTTCTCCGGTACGACTACTCACCGGCCAGAGGGAGCCGACACGCCGCCCCTCACTCCCCAGAGGGAGAAACCCCAGAGGGAGAGACCCCGGAGCGACCCCCGTCCGCAGCCGTGGCCCCCGCGGCGATGAGACCCGTCTCGTACGCGCAGATCACCGCCTGGATCCGGTCCCGCAGCCCCAGCTTCGCCAGCACGTTCCCCACGTGCGACTTCACCGTGTGCTCACTCACCACCAGCGCCGCCGCGATCTCCGCGTTCGACAGCCCCCGCCCGAGGTGCAGCAGCGTCTCGCGCTCCCGCGCCGTCAGCACCTCCAGCTTCTCCAGCCGGTCCGGTGACGGCGCCGGACGCCCCGTCGCCGCCGTGTACTCCTCGATCAGCCGCCGGGCGACCGAAGGCGCCAGCAGGGAGTCGCCGGCCGCCACCACCCGCACCGCGTGCACCAGGTCGTCCCGCCGCACGTCCTTCAGCAGGAAACCGCTCGCCCCCGCGTGCAGCGCCTCGTACACGTACGCGTCCGAATCGAAGGTCGTCAGCATCACCGTCCGGCAGCCGCCGCCCGCCGTGCTCGCCCGGCACGCCTCGATCCCGTCCAGCACCGGCATCCGAATGTCCAGCAGCGCCACGTCCGGGGCCAGCCGGTCCACCGCGGCGACCGCCGCGGCGCCGTCCCCCACCTCCGCCACGACCTCGATGTCCTGCTGCGCGTCCAGGATCATCGCGAACCCGCTGCGCACCAGCTCCTGGTCGTCGGCCACCACCACACGGATCGTCAATTCCGCACCTCTACCTCCGAGGCCGCGGCGTGCTTCACCACGTTCGTCAGCGCTTCCTGCACGACCCGGTGCACCGTCGCCTCCAGCGCGGCCGGCAGCTCGCGCACCGCGCCCGTCCGGTCGTACGCAACCCGCGGCCCGCTACCCCGCACCCGTTCCAACAGCGCCGGCAGCGCGTCGATCCCGGGCTGCGGAGCGCGTGGCGCCACCTCGTCCGTGCGCAGCACCCCCAGCATCGTCCGTAGCTGGGCCATCGCGTCGCGCCCCGTCTCGGCGATCGCGTCGAAGGCGGCCTCCGCCCGCGCCGGCGCCCCGCGCACCGCCACCGGCCCGGCCTCCGCCTGCACGATCATGATGCTGACCGCGTGCGAGAGGATGTCGTGCATTTCCCGCGCGATCCGGGCCCGCTCGCGAACCGCCGCCTGTTCCGCCTCGATCCGGTTCGCCCTCGCCAGCTGCTCCGCCCGGTCCTCCACCGCCGCCGTGTACGCCTGCCGGGTGTACTGCAGCCGTCCCAGCGCGTACGCCGCACCGCCGATGAACAGCGTGAAGAGCAGCTCCCGCGCCGATCCGGTGTTCCAGCGCACCGCCGGGAACGAGGCGGCCAGGAGCACCGCGCCGACCACCGCCCGGGTCCGTGGCGGGCACAGCACGGCCACCGTGTAGAAGGCGATCAGCGGCCCGTACGGGAGGGGCTGGCCCGGACCGTCCATCGCCAGGCTGTAGAAGAACCCGGCGCCGACGATGGCGGCCAGCACCGTCACCGGGGCGCGCCGCCGCCAGATCAGCGGCAGCGCACCGGCCAGGGTCACCGCGTACGCGGGCCAGCTCTTCGGAGATCCACCGGGCTGCCCGGGCAGTACGAAGGGCATGGTGGAGGCCAGCTGCACGAGCAGGGTGAGGCCGAGGTCCCGCCACCGGGGACCCGCGTGCCGCAGGCGTCCGGCGAGCCCGCGTATCACCGGTCGAACTCGGCGCGCACGTCCGCCAGCGCGTCCACCCGGTTCGTGGTGACCGAGTCCACCCCGGCGGCGACGAGGGAGCGCATCGTCCGCTTCGTGTCCGCCGTCCAGGCCGACACCAGCAGCCCGTCCCGGTGCAGCGCGTCGCACAGCTCCCGGCTCACCAGCCCGAACCGGTAGTTGAGCCAGCGCGGACGCACCGCGTCCGTCAGCACCCGCCTCGGCGGCGACAGCGTGGTCCAGGTCAGCGCGATCTCCGCGCCCGGGTCGGCGGCGCGGACCGCCAGCATGCTGTTCGGCCCCGCGCAGTAGTACGTCCGGTCCCGCGCCCCGCACGCGCGGACCAGGTCGACGACGCTCCGTACCGCTTCCGCGGAGGCGCCGGGCAGGTCGATCATCACCCGGCCCGCGCCCGCCGCCATCAGTGCCTCGCGCAGGGTCGGGACCGCGCCCCCTGCGAGCTCCCGGAGCTGCGGGGCCGTGACGGCGTCGAGCCGTACGTCATGGCCCCACAACCGCTGGAGCGTCGCGTCGTGGAGCAGGACCGGCACCCCGTCGCGGGTCAGCCGTACGTCGATCTCGACCGCGTCCGCCCCGCGGGCGAAGGCGGAACGGATCGACGGAAGGGTGTTCTCACGGACACGGTAGGGATCGCCGCGGTGGCCGACGGCAGTCAGGGTGCGCATGGCCCCATTCTCAGGGGGACTTCAGCGCGCGAGCCAGCCGTCGGTGTACGTGTCGATCTCCGCGGTGAGCTTCGCCTTGCCGGCCGGGTCCAGGAACGAGGCCTCGACGGCGTTCTTCGCGAGCTGCGCGAGACCGCGCTCGTCGAGGTCGAGGAGGCGGGCGGCCACCGCGTACTCGTTGTTGAGGTCGGAGCCGAACATCGGCGGGTCGTCGCTGTTGATGGTGACGAGTACGCCCGCCGCGACCATCTCCTTGACCGGGTGGAGGTCGAGGTCGGTCACCGCGCGGGTGGCGATGTTCGACGTGGGGCAGACCTCCAGCGCGATCCGGTGCTCGGCGAGGTAGGCCAGGAGCTCCGGGTCCTGTGCGGCGCTGGTGCCGTGGCCGATGCGCTCGGCGCCCAGCTCGCGGATGGCGTCCCAGACGGTTTCCGGGCCGGTGGTCTCGCCGGCGTGCGGGACGCTGTGCAGGCCGGCGGCGCGCGCCCGGTCGAAGTACGGCTTGAACTGCGGGCGCGGGACGCCGACCTCGGGGCCGCCGAGGCCGAAGGAGACCAGGCCCTCGGGGCGCAGGTCGACGGCGAGGCGCGCGGTCTCGGCGGCGGCCTCCAGGCCGGCCTCGCCGGGGATGTCGAAGCACCAGCGCAGGATGACGCCGAGCTCGGTCTCGGCCGCCCTGCGGGCGTCCTCGATGGCCTCCATGAAGGCCTTCTCGTCGATGCCGCGGCGCGTGGAGGAGTACGGGGTGATGGTCAGCTCGGCGTAGCGGATGTTCTGCCGGGCCATGTCACGGGCGACCTCGAAGGTCAGGGTCCGTACGTCGTCGGGGGTGCGGACCAGGTCGACGACCGACAGGTACACCTCGATGAAGTGCCCGAAATCGGTGAACGTGAAGTAGTCGGCGAGGGCCTCGGGGTCGGTGGGGACCTTCGAGTCGGGGTGCCGGGCCGCGAGCTCCGCCACGATGCGCGGGGATGCCGAGCCGACATGGTGGACGTGGAGTTCCGCCTTGGGCAGCCCCGCGATGAAGGGGTGCAGGTCGGTCATGAGGGTGCCTCCGGTGGGACGCGGGTGCGGGCAGTTCGGCGTTCATCGTAGGCAGCCCGGTGACTGTCGGTGGCAGCGCCTAGCATGGATGTACGAGAGGGGGGTGCCGGATGACCGGGAACAGCCAGGAGCCGACGGACCCGTGGGCGTCGCCCGGGCGGCCGGCGGTCGAGCTGGGCAAGACGCAGGGCCCGCCCGCGGGACCGGCCGGTCCGGCGGGCGCGCCGGGAGGGTCGGGACCGCCGTCCGTGCACGACCACCCGACGCTCGCCGGGATGCCGGGCGACGCCCCGCCCACCGCCGACACGGTGATATCCGGGCCGGACGGGTCCGGCCGGTCCGCGTCCGGCCAGCCCGCGTACGGCTATCCCGCCCAGCCCGGCCAAGGGGCGTACGGGTACGGATACCCCGCCGCCCCGGCCGCCGTGCCGGGCTACGGGTACCCGGGGGACGCGGGGTACCCCGGCCCCGCGTTCCACTCCGGACCGGGCGGATACCCGCCGTACGGGCAGCGGCCGAGCAACGGCTTCGGCATCACCGCCCTCGTCCTCGGCATCGCTGCCGTCGCCCTCGGGCTGTTCGGGTGCTTCCTGGCCTTCGTGGGCCTGCCGCTCGGCATCGCCGCCGTCGTCTTCGGCGTCCTGGGCCGCGGCAAGGCCACCCGGGGCGAGGCGGACAACGGCGGGGTGGCGCTGGCCGGCATCATCACGGGCGCGGCGGGCATCGTGGTGGCCGTCCTCGTCACGGTGCTGTTCTTCGGGGTCCTCGCCGGGATACCCGACGGCGACCACGACGGCCCGTACGCGGACTTCCCGGTCTCCGAGAAGGTCTGACCGGCGGGGTGGAGCGCCCCCGAGGGGCGCCCCCTCCGTCGGACCGTCCCGGAGGCGGGCGTCGGACGAACCTCACACGAGCCACGGCCAGTCGGCGTCCCGGCCTCCCTCGATCAGGGACACCATGCGGAAGGCCGCGTCGGTGAGACCGCCGAAGGCGTACCGGTTGGCCGCACCGGAGGGCGCGTGGCCCACCCGGTAGCCCGCCAGGTTCCAGGTGTACACCGGGACCCCGGCCGGCACCTCGGCCGACGGGTCGCCGCCGTACCGGTAGGAGGCGGCCTGCTCGTCGGTGACGATCAGGACCCGGTCGTGTCCCCGGTAGTGCTTCTTCACGGCCTGCGCCGTGTTGGTGCCGCCGAGGTCGCCGAACCGCTCCAGCACCTTCAGCACGGACTCGCCGCGGTCGTACGCGACGACCTGGCTGGACGTGCCGAACTGCACCAGGTCCGCCTCCGCGGCCCGCAGCGCCAGCGCCGCTCCGAACACGGCCGCAGCATCGGCCCGGTTGAGCCGCGAGCGCTCCGACAGCGGGGACCACATCGACCCCGAGCGGTCGACGAGGACCAGCGTCCGGCCGGGCAGGGCCGGGACGTTGGCCAGCGAGTGGCCGAGCGCCCGTTCCAGCGGGTACGCCCACCGCAGCGAGGGGGCGTGCTGATAGGCGGCCAGGTAGCGGAAGGGGAACTGCCGGGAGCGCGCGACGGCCTCCGGCGCGCAGACCCTCTCCGCGACCCCGGCGGCCACCGCGTCCGAGACCCCGGCCTGGTCGAAGTTCCGCAGGTTCCGCAGCAGGGCCATCGGGCCCATGGACGGGATGACCGCCTCCCAGGCGGCCGCGTCCATCGGCCCCTGCAGCCAGCCGGCCAGGGCCTCCCAGGTCATGCCCGCCGCGGCGAGCCGCTCCGCGCCGTCGGGACCGGTTACCACGGCGCGCCGCTCGTCGACCGGCAGCTCCATCAGCTCCCGGTGGGCGACGAGCGTGCGGCTGCCGTCCGGCACCCGAGCGGTCTCCGGGTGGTGGCGCCGGTCCAGGGCGTGCCGGAACAGCTCGCCCTGCCACGGCTTGTCCGGGTCGGGCGAGGCGTGCACCACGTTCAGGACGTCGCCGAAGCGGTAGCCCCGCGAGGCGGTGTCGTACTTCAGGAGCGAGGTGGCGGAGTAGAGCCGGCGGACGGCGTCGGCGATGCCGCGCTTGACGGGCTTGGGCACGTTCCTGCCGTACGTCGACGTCCAGTAGGCCAGCAGCTCGCCGGGCTCGTCCGCGCGCCGCAGGACGGAGTCGACGACCTGGCGGTTCGACGGCCCGCCGGTGGCGCCCGCGTCGAGCCGCGCCCGGACGTACTCGGCGGCGCCGACGAGCGAGGCGGTCCGCATGTTCGCGTCCCCGCGGAGCCAGCCCAGCAGGCCCGCCGTCCACTCCGGGTCCTCGACCGCGAGCCGGCGCACGAGCGCGGCGAAGCGGTCGTCGCGCTCCCCGCCGCCCTCGTAGAAGGTCTTCTGCGCCACGAAGTTGGCAACCGCGAGCAGGAACAGCTCGGATCGCGGATCGCGTTCGTGGCCGCGGGCACCCTCGTGGGTGCGGGCGCGGCGGCCGGTCGAGCGGACGGGCGAGGTGGGCGCGGCGGCCGCGGCGGAAGCCGCCTTGGACGGGCGCAGGTTGAAACGAGCCATGTGAATCCCCCCGAATTCGTCAGAGAAGTACCGGGGGAGGCGCGACGCGGGGATGCCCGAGATCCGAGGTCGGAGACGGCGTTGCCAATTGCTCTGCCGACTGAGCTACCGGCCTGAGCCGGGCGGGACTCGAACCCGCGACCGATCGATCCGAAGGAGCCGTCGCCTGCGCACCGGGCATCCCCCCGCGCGGCCTCCCGAGATCAAAGCGGCGGCGGCCTGGTTTCTTGGAAGGAAGGAGCCGCAGCCCGCGCACCGGGAGGTGCGTGAGACAGGTGTCCAGAGATCGAGTGCGGCGAAACCACGTGGTGCTCTACCGACTGAGCTACACCGGCCCGAAGCCGGTGACGGGACTCGAACCCGCGGCCGCCCCATTAACAGTGGAAGTAGGTCTCGCCTGCGCACCTGGACGAGCACCACGGTAGGCGCCGGGCCGGGGCGTCCGCCAGGCAATTAACGCGGCCGGGGGCCGGGGCCGCGCACCTCAGACCCGCGCCGCCTGCAGCAGCGTCGGCACCATGACGGTGTCGCCCGCGCCGACCGTGCCCCCACCGTCCGTGCCCGCGCCGACTGCACTCCCGCCGTCCGCGCCCCCGCCGACCGCACTCCCGCCGTCCGGGCCGCGGGACAGCGGGACCCAGATCAGGCCGACCATCCGCGGGCAGTCGCACTCCGGATCCGGGTCCACGCCCAGGACGGGCTCGCCGGGTGCCACCTCCACGCGGAAGCAGGCGGTCCGGCCGGAGGGGTACGGCGCCTCGTAGGCGTACCGCACGGACACGGCGCGCAGGCCCGTCTCCTCGGCGACCTCGCGGCGGACCGCGTCCAGCGGGTCCTCGCCGTCCTCCAGGCCGCCGCCCGGCAGGGTCCAGTACTCCGGACCGTCGTGCCGGCTGGCGGGTCCCTCGCCGCGCTCGCGGACCATCAGGACGCACCCGTCCCGGACGATCACCGCGGCGACCCGGCGGCGGCCGCTCACGCGGCGCTCTGCCGCAGCCGCTCCCGCGCTTCCATCAGCGCGAATCCCAGCAGGTTCAGCCCGCGCCAGCGGGCCGGGTCCAGGGCGCGCTCGTCGTCGGCCGCCAGCCCGATGCCCCAGACCCGGTCCATCGGGCTCGCCTCCACCAGCACGCGGTTCCCGGTGGACAGGAGGTACGAGCGCAGCGCCGGATCGGCGCCGAACTTGTGCACGCTGCCCTCCACCACGAGGGCGAACCGCTCCCGCTCCCATATCGCGTCGTCGAAGCCCCGCACGAGCCGGCCGGCCCTCTTCGCCTCGGCCGGGGTCTTCGCCCCGAGGGCGGTGCGCTCGGCCTCCGGGTCCTCGAACAGCCGGGCCTTCCCGGCCATCATCCAGTGCTCCGCCGTGGCATACCGAACGTCACCCACAGTGAATTCGGAAGGCCACCACTGGCTCAGGCAGCTGGGGCCGAGCGTCCCGTCGGGGCGTGGGCGGTGCCCCCAGAACGGCAGGAACTTCACCCGTTCACCGCTGCTGACCTGCTTGATCAGTTCGTCGATCATCTCCATGCACGCGAGTCTGACAGTCGCCACTGACACTTCGTACGGGATTTCGGGCGTGCCTCGACACATGGTCGACCGATTCCGTCGCGTAATCAAAAGGCAACAACGGAATCACTTGGCCGAGGGCACCACCTCTGTCAGGATCGGCACTCAATTCGAGCTGTAGCTCGAACTGTAGCTACGGAGAGCGTGAGAGCGTGATGGGCAACCGCTTCCAGGTCAAGGACCGCTTCGCAGGCGGCGCGCAGTACATCGACGGGCAGCTCAGGTCCGGCACCTCGGGCCGGTCACACACCGTGGTCGACCCGGCCACCGGCCACGAGGTCCTCACCTACGAACTCGCGAGCACGGCGGACGTCGACGCGGCCGTCGCCGCCGCCAAGAGGGCCTTCCCGGCCTGGTCAGGCGCCACCCCCGGCGAGCGCTCGGACGCGCTGCACCGGCTGGCCGCCGTACTCGCCGAGCAGGCGGAGGACTTCGCGTACGCCGAGTCCCTGCAGTGCGGCAAGCCGATCAAGCTGTCGACCGAGTTCGACGTCCCGGGGACCATCGACAACACCGCCTTCTTCGCCGGGGCCGCGCGCCACCTCCAGGGTCAGGCGGCCGCCGAGTACTCCGGCGACCACACCTCCTACGTACGCCGCGAGGCCATCGGGGTGGTCGGCTCCATCGCGCCCTGGAACTATCCGCTCCAGATGGCCGCCTGGAAGATCCTCCCGGCCATCGCCGCAGGCAACACCATCGTCCTCAAGCCCGCCGAGCTGACCCCGCTGACCTCCCTGATGTTCGCGCAGGCCGCCAAGGACGCGGGCCTGCCCGACGGAGTGGTCAACATCGTCACCGGCGCCGGGCGCGAGGCCGGCGAGCACCTGGTCGGCCACCCGGACGTGGTCATGACCTCCTTCACCGGCTCCACCGCCGTGGGCAAGCGGGTCGCCGAGATCGCCACCGCCACCGTCAAGCGGCTCCACCTGGAGCTCGGCGGCAAGGCCCCCTTCCTCGTCTTCGACGACGCCGACGTGGAGGCCGCCGCGCACGGCGCGGTCGCCGCCTCCCTGATCAACACGGGCCAGGACTGCACGGCCGCCACCCGCGCCTACGTCCAACGCCCCCTCCACGACGCCTTCGTCGCCCGCGTCGCCGAGCTGATGGAGACCGTCCGCCTCGGCGACCCCTTCGCGGCCACCACCGACCTCGGTCCGCTCGTCTCGCACGCCCAGCGCGACCGCGTCGCAGGCTTCGTCGAGCGCGCCCGGTCCTACGCCACCGTCGTCACCGGCGGCGAGGTCCCGGGCGGCGAGCTCGCCGAAGGCGCGTACTACCGGCCCACCCTCATCTCCGGCGCGGCCCAGGACAGCGAGGTCGTCCAGTCCGAGATCTTCGGCCCGGTCCTCGTCGTCCTGCCCTTCGACACCGACGACGAGGGCATCGCGCTGGCCAACGACACCCCGTACGGGCTCGCCGCCTCCGCCTGGAGCCGCGACGTCTACCGGGCGAACCGCGCCACCCGCGAGATCAAGGCGGGCTGCGTCTGGGTGAACGACCACATTCCGATCATCAGCGAGATGCCCCACGGCGGCTACAAGGCGAGCGGCTTCGGAAAGGACATGAGCGCCTACTCCTTCGAGGAGTACACGCAGGTCAAGCACGTGATGTACGACAACACCGCGGTCGCCGCGAAGGACTGGCACCGCACGATTTTCGGGGACCGATAGCAGCCAGCCGCCGGACCAGCGGCGACGTATACATCCCGAAAGGGCAACGCGCATGGAGCAGTTCGAGCCCGACCGCCTCTCGGCGGCGCAACTCGCCGCGATGCGGCGCAGCCTTGACAGTGGCCGCGGGGCCCTCACCCGCCGCTCGCTGCTGCGCGCGTCCGGAGTAGGAGCGCTCACCCTCGGGGGCCTGTCCGCCCTCGCAGGCTGCGGCATCCCGCCCGCCAAGCGGGAGGGCGCCGCGGCGGCGGCCTCCGACGACCGCTCGGACCAGGAGAAGGAGATCACCTTCTCCAACTGGACCGAGTACATGGACACCAGCGACGACGAGAAGTCCCGGCCCACCCTGGAGGAGTTCACCAAGCGGACCGGGATCAAGGTCAAGTACACCGAGGACATCAACGACAACGTCGAGTTCTTCGGGAAGATCCGCCCGCAGCTCGCGGCCGGCCAGGACACCGGCCGCGACCTGATCGTCGTCACCGACTGGCTCGCGGCCCGCATCATCCGCCTCGGCTGGGCGCAGAAGCTGGACGCCTCCCGCCTCCCGCACGCCTTCGCCAACCTCTCCCCGCAGTTCCGCAGCCCCGACTGGGACCCGGGGCGCGCGTACAGCTACCCCTGGACCGGCATCTCCACCGTCATCGCCTACAACTCCAAGGCCACCGGCGGCAGGACGGTCGACTCCGTCACCCAGCTCCTCGACGACCCCACCCTCAAGGGCCGGGTCGGCTTCCTCACCGAGATGCGCGACAGCGTCGGCATGACCTTGCTCGACCAGGGCAAGGACCCGTCGAACTTCACCACGGCCGATTTCGACGGGGCCGTCGGCCGGCTCCAGAAGGGCGTGGACAAGAACCAGATCCGCCGCTTCACGGGCAACGACTACACGGCCGACCTCGACAAGGGCGACCTCGCCGCCTGCCTCGCCTGGGCGGGCGACGTCATCCAGCTCCAGGCCGGCAACCCGGACATCAAGTACGCGATCCCGGCAGCCGGCTACATCACCTCCAGCGACAACCTGCTGGTCCCCGCGAAGGCCGGCCACAAGGCCAACGCGGAGAAGCTCATCGACTACTACTACGAGCTCCCGGTCGCCGCGCAGTTGGCCGCGTACATCAGCTACGTCTGCCCGGTCGAGGGCGTCAAGGACGAGCTGGCCAAGATCGACCCCGACCTCGCGGACAACACCCTGATCGTCCCGGACAAGGCCATGACCGCCAAGTCCCACGCCTTCCGCTCCCTCACCAGCGAGGAAGAGACGGCGTACGAAGAGAAGTTCGCCAAGCTCATCGGCGCCTAGCGCCCGCGCCGGGCGCACCCGCGCCCGGCGCCGGCCGCGAGCCCCGGAGGACCGGGGCGCAGCCCACCGGGCGAGCCCGGTGGACGGCGCATCCCGGCCGGCTCCGCCGAGCCCCCGACATCTTCCGCACCCAACCCCGGGACCCACCCATGACTGACAAGACCGCGGGCGGCGACGTCCGCCTCGCCGGGATCAGCAAGCACTACGGCACCTTCACCGCCGTGCACCCGCTGGACCTCACCATCCCCCAGGGCTCCTTCTTCGCCCTGCTCGGCGCCTCGGGCTGCGGGAAGACCACCACCCTGCGCATGATCGCCGGCCTGGAGGAGCCCTCCACCGGCACGGTCCACCTCGGCGACCGCGAGGTCACCGACCTGCCGCCGTACAAGCGCCCGGTCAACACGGTCTTCCAGAGCTACGCCCTCTTCCCGCACCTGAACATCTACGAGAACGTCGCGTTCGGGCTGCGCCGCCGCGGCATCAAGTCGGTCAAGAAGCAGGTCGACGACATGCTGGAGCTGGTGCAGCTCGGCCAGTTCGCCCAGCGCAAGCCGCACCAGCTCTCCGGCGGCCAGCAGCAGCGCGTCGCCGTGGCCCGCGCCCTGATCAACCACCCCCAGGTGCTCCTCCTCGACGAGCCGCTGGGCGCCCTCGACCTCAAGCTGCGCCGCCAGATGCAGCTGGAGCTCAAGCGCATCCAGACCGAGGTGGGCATCACCTTCGTGCACGTCACGCACGACCAGGAGGAGGCCATGACCATGGCCGACACGGTCGCCGTGATGAACGGCGGCCGCGTCGAGCAGCTGGGCGCCCCCGCCGAGCTGTACGAGAACCCCGGCACCACCTTCGTCGCGAACTTCCTCGGCACCTCCAACCTCATCGAGGCCTCGGTGGAGTCCGCCGGCTCCGAGGTCGTCGTCACCGCCTCGGGCGCGACGCTCCGGCTGCCCGCGTCCCGATGTTCGACCACGCCCTCCGCGGGCGGCAAGCTGCTCGTCGGGGTGCGCCCGGAGAAGATCACCCTGGTCCACGCCGACGAGGAGCACACCATCGCGGCGGGCCGCAACAAGGTCCCCGGCCGGATCGCCGCCTCCTCCTTCATCGGCGTCTCCACCCAGTACGTCATCGACAGCCGGGTCTGCCCCGAGCTGGAGGTGTACGCGCAGAACGTCGAGCGGGACGCCCGCCTGGTCCCGGGCGCCGAGGTGATCCTGCACTGGAACCCGGAGCACACCTTCGGCCTCGACGCCGCCCAGGCCATCGACGCGGGCATCGAGACGGTGGAGGAGGGCGCGTGACCGCCACCGCGGCGCCGCCCCAGGCGCCCGCCGAAACCGAGCCCCCGGTGCACCGGGCGTCGCTGCGCAAGCGGCTGATCCCGTACTGGCTGCTGCTCCCCGGCATCCTGTGGCTGCTCGTGTTCTTCGTGCTGCCGATGGTCTACCAGGCCTCCACCTCGGTGCAGACCGGCTCCCTCGAAGAGGGCTTCCAGGTCACCTGGCACTTCCAGACCTACTGGGACGCCTTCACCGAGTACTACCCGCAGTTCCTGCGCTCCCTGCTCTACGCGGGCACCGCCACCGTGCTGTGCCTGATGCTCGGGTACCCGCTGGCCTACCTGATCGCCTTCAAGGCCGGCCGCTGGCGCAACCTGCTGCTGGTGCTGGTCATCGCCCCGTTCTTCACCAGCTTCCTGATCCGCACCCTGGCCTGGAAGACGATCCTCGCCGACGGCGGCCCGGTGGTCGGCGTCCTCAACGACATCGGCTTCCTCGACGTCACCAGCTGGCTGGGCATGACCCAGGGCGACCGGGTGCTGGCCACGCCGCTCGCGGTGGTCTGCGGTCTGACGTACAACTTCCTGCCGTTCATGATCCTGCCGCTGTACTCCTCGCTGGAGCGCATCGACACCCGCCTCCACGAGGCGGCCGGCGACCTGTACGCCCGCCCCGCCACGGTCTTCCGGAAGGTCACCTTCCCGCTCTCCATGCCGGGCGTGGTCTCCGGGACCCTGCTCACGTTCATCCCGGCGAGCGGCGACTACGTCAACGCCGAGCTCCTCGGCTCCACGGACACCCGGATGATCGGCAACGTCATCCAGTCGCAATACCTGCGGATCCTCGACTACCCGACGGCGGCCGCGCTGTCCTTCATCCTCATGGCCATCGTGTTGATCATGGTCACCATCTACATCCGCCGAGCGGGGACGGAGGACCTGGTCTGATGCGCACTCCCATCACGTGGCTCCGGCGCAATATGGTCGTCATCGCGGGCCTCGCCACGCTCGCCTACATGATCCTGCCGAACGTCGTCGTCACCGTCTTCTCCTTCAACAACCCCACCGGACGGTTCAACTACGCCTGGCAGGAGTTCTCCCTCGACGCCTGGAAGGACCCCTGCGGGGTCGCCGACCTGTGCGGCTCGCTCTCGCTGTCCCTCCAGATCGCCCTGTGGGCCACGCTGGCCGCCACCGCGCTCGGTACCGCCATAGCCTTCGCGATGGTCCGCTACCGGTTCCGGGGGCGCGGCGCGGTGAACTCGCTGATCTTCATGCCCATGGCCATGCCCGAGATCGTGATGGCGGCCTCGCTGCTGGCGCTCTTCCTCAACATGGGCATCCAGCTGGGCTTCTGGACGATCCTCATCGCCCACATCATGTTCTGCCTCAGCTTCGTCGTCGCCGCCGTCAAGGCGCGCGTCCTGTCGATGGACCCCCGGCTGGAGGAGGCCGCCCGCGACCTCTACGCGGGGCCGGTGCAGACCTTCGTACGGGTCACCCTGCCGATCGCCGCCCCCGGCATCGCGGCGGGAGCGCTGCTCTCCTTCGCGCTCTCGTTCGACGACTTCATCATCACCAACTTCAACTCGGGCAACACCGTCACCTTCCCCATGTTCGTGTGGGGATCGGCCCAGCGCGGTACGCCTGTCCAGATCAACGTCATCGGCACGGCGATGTTCGTCATCGCGGTGCTGGTGGTCCTCGCCGGCCAGATGGTCGGCAACCGCCGCAAGAAGGCACAGCCCAAGTAAGTCATCCGTAGGGAGTTGGAAGACATGGCCCCAGACGCCATGCGCACCGCTGCACGATCCCTTTCCGAAGCACGGCCGGTCTCGTACTGGCTGGACGACCCCGGCAAGCCCGCCCCCCGGCCCGCCCTCACCGGCGACGAGCACTGCGACCTGCTCGTCGTCGGCGGCGGCTACAGCGGCCTGTGGACCGCGCTCCTCGCCAAGGAGCGCGACCCCGCCCGGGACGTCGTCCTGATCGAGGGCAACGAGGTGGGCTGGGCCGCCTCGGGCCGCAACGGCGGCTTCTGCGCCGCCTCCCTCACCCACGGCCTGGCCAACGGCCTGGCCCGCTGGCCCGGCGAGCTGGCGAAGCTGGAAGAGCTGGGCGCCCGCAACCTCGACGCGATCGAGGCGGCCGTCGCCCGCTACGGCATCGACTGCGACTTCGAGCGCAGCGGCGAGATCGACGTGGCCACCGAGCCGCACCAGGTCGAGGAGCTGCGCGAGCTGCACGGGGAGGCGGAGCGCCTCGGCCTCGCCGGGAGCTCCGTGTGGCTGGATCGCGACGCCCTGCGCGCCGAGGTCGACTCGCCGACCTTCCTCGGCGGCGTCTGGGACCGTGACGGCGTCGCCATGCTGAACCCGGCGAAGCTGGCCTGGGGCCTCAAGCAGGCCTGCCTCGACCTCGGGGTGCGGATCCACGAGCACACCCGCGGCCTGGACCTGGTCGCCTCCGGGGCCGGGATGGCCGTGCGCACCCCGTACGGGCGGGTCTTCGCGGGCCGGGTCGCGCTGGGTACGAACATCTTCCCCTCGCTGGTCAAGCGCATCCGGCCGCTCACCGTCCCGGTGTACGACTACGCCCTGATGACCGAGCCGCTGACCGAGTCCCAGCTCGACTCGATCGGCTGGAAGAACCGCCAGGGGCTGGGGGACAGCGCCAACCAGTTCCACTACTTCCGGATCACCCCCGAGCGCCGCATCCTGTGGGGCGGCTACGACGCGATCTACCCCTACGGCGGCCGGCTCGACGCGGAGCGCGACCACCGCCCGGAGACCTACCTCAAGCTCGCGGAGCACTTCTTGACCTGCTTCCCCCAGCTGGAGGGGGTCAAATTCAGCCATGCGTGGGGCGGGGCGATCGACACCTGCTCGCGCTTCTCCGCCTTCTTCGGCACCGCGCACGCGGGAAAGGTCGCGTACGCCGCCGGATTCACCGGGCTCGGCGTCGGCGCCACCCGCTTCGGCGCCGACGTGATGCTCGACCTGTTGGCGGGGGAGCGGACCGAGCGCACAGAGCTGGAGATGGTCCGCTCCAAGCCGATGCCGTTCCCGCCCGAGCCCTTCGCGTGGACCGGCATCAGCCTCACGAAGTGGTCCCTGGCCCGCGCCGACGGCAACGGCGGCCACCGGAACCTGTGGCTCAAGGCGCTGGACCGGGTCGGCCTCGGATTCGACAGCTGACCTGCCGATCGGCTGACCGACTGATCCGCTGAACGGCTGGTCACCCCATCCGTTGATCCGCTGATCGCGGCGTGCGCGCCCCGGCGCGCCCCGCCCCGCACGGCCGCTCGCCGCGTGACCAGTTTCACTACCACGGGGTAACGAAACCCGCGTCATACCCGCGCCCGGCCCCGCTCTCCCCTGATGAGAACCCTTCACCAGACGGAACGGAGGCCGGGCGATGACGATCCCGGGAGCCAAGACGGCAGTGGAATGGCTGGTATCGGCGGCGCCGGATCCCGGGGCCTGCCGACGGGAGTGGGAGCGGAGCCCCCTGGGGGCGGCCCTCCTGCCCGCCGGCCGGCGCTGGGACGTGCTGATCGTGCCCGCGGAGCTGGGGCAGTCCACCCTCGACGTGCTCGGGTTCCTCGTGGACCGGCCCGGCCCGGTGCTGGCCGACTTCGGCGCCGCGCGGCCGAGCGGCACGCCGATGCCGCGGCTGGGCTTCTTCGTGCCCCCGGGTACCGCGTCCCGCTGGATCGGCACCGGCGTACGGGGCGCCGGCCGCGGGACCTGGATCGTGGTCCCGTACCCGGGCCGGGCGGCGGGCGGGGTGCGCTGGCTGGTGCTCCCGGACGGGCGGGGGACCCTCACCGACCCGGCCGTGCTGGAACTGGCGATGCACGAGGCCGCGGCGACCGTCGCGCACGGCGCCGAAGCGGGCTCGGCGGGGACGGGCGTGGCCGGAACGAAGGTGGCGGGGGCGGGCGGTGCGGGGGCGCCGGGGTCCGCCGGGTCCACCGCGCCGGGGTCCGCCGGGTCCGCCGGGTCCGACGGGTCCGCCGGGGCGGCCTTCCCGGTTGACGCCAGGGCCGCCGCCGAGGAGAGGGCGGGGCGCAAAAGGTGACGGGGGCATTGACAAGGGCATTGGTCTGGACCATCTTGGGCGCCGCTGACCCCCTCCATCCCCCCATGCCCCGGAGGCAGTTGTGCGCAGAGCCACGTCCCTCCTTACGGCCGCCGCCCTGGCGGTGGCCGGCTTCCTCGCCGCGGGCCCGCCGGCCGCGGCGGCGGACGCCGACCTCGTCCGCAACGGCGGCTTCGAGTCCGGCCTCGACGGCTGGAGCTGCTCCGGCGGCAGCGGGACCGCCGTCACCACCCCCGTCCACGGCGGCAGTTCCGCCCTCAAGGCCACCCCGGCGGGCCAGGACAACGCCCGCTGCGCCCAGAGCGTCACCGTCAAGCCCGACTCCACGTACACGCTCGGCGCCTGGGTGCAGGGCGCGTACGTCTACCTCGGCGCGACCGGGACCGGAACCGCCGACGTGTCCACCTGGACCCAGAGCGCGGGGGCGTGGAAGCAGCTGGCGACCACCTTCCGCACCGGCCCGTCGACGACCTCCGTCACGGTCTACACCCACGGCTGGTACGGCCAGCCTGCCCACCTCACCGACGACGTCACGGTGGTCGGACCCGACCCCGGCGGCCCCGGCCCCGAAGAGCCCCGCCCCCCGGCCGCCCCCACCGGCCTCACCGCGTCCGCGACCTCCTCCGACGCGGTGTCCCTCTCCTGGTCGGCGGCCGCCGGAGCCACCTCGTACAAGGTCTACCGGGACGGCGCCGCCCCCCTGACCGTCACCGCCGCCTCGGCCGTGGTGACCGGCCTCGCCGCGTCCACCACCCACACCTTCCGGGTCGGCGCCGTGAACGCGGCGGGCGAGTCCGCGAAGAGCGCCCCCGTCTCGGCGACCACGACGGGCGGCGGCGGCAACCCGGGCAACCCCGGGCTGCCCGCGCACGCCCTGGTCGGCTATCTGCACTCCAGCTTCGCCAACGGCTCCGGCTACGTCCGGATGGCCGACGTCCCCGCCTCCTGGGACGTCATCAACCTCGCCTTCGGCGAGCCGACGTCCGTGACCTCGGGGGACATCCGCTTCCAGCTCTGCCCGGCCGCCGAGTGCCCGAACGTCGAGTCGCCCGCCGAGTTCAAGGCGGCGATCAAGGCCAAGCAGGCCGCCGGCAAGAAGGTGCTGATCTCCATCGGCGGCCAGAACGGCCAGGTCCAGCTCGCCACCACCGCCGCCCGCGATGCCTTCGTCACCTCCGTCGGCAAGATCATCGACGAGTACGGGCTGAACGGCCTCGACATCGACTTCGAGGGCCACTCCCTCTCCCTGGCGACGGGGGACACCGACTTCCGCGCCCCGACCACCCCCGTCATCGTCAACCTGATCTCCGCCGTGAAGACGCTCAAAGCCCGGTACGGTCCGGACTTCATCCTGACCATGGCCCCCGAGACGTTCTTCGTCCAGCTCGGCTACCAGTACTACGGCTCCGGCCCCTGGGGCGGACAGGACCCGCGCGCCGGCGCCTACCTCCCGGTCATCCACGCCCTGCGCGACGACCTGACCCTGCTCCACGTCCAGGACTACAACTCCGGCTCGATCATGGGCCTCGACAACCAGTACCACTCCATGGGCGGCGCGGACTTCCACATCGCCATGACCGACATGCTCCTCACCGGCTTCCCGGTCGCGGGCAACACCGCCCGCGTCTTCCCCGCGCTGCGCCCGGAGCAGGTGGCCATCGGCCTCCCGGCGACGACCAACGCGGGCAACGGCCACACCTCGCCCGCCGAGGTGAACAAGGCGCTGGACTGCCTGACGCGGAAGGTGAACTGCGGCAGCTACCAGACCCACGGCACCTGGCCCGCCCTGCGCGGCCTGATGACCTGGTCGATCAACTGGGACCGCTTCGGCGGCTGGGAGTTCAGCCGGAACTTCGACGCGTACTTCGGCGGCTAGGCTCCCGGCGGGAGCGCTCCCGGTCCGGACCGCGGGACGCGGACGTCCGCGTCCCCACCCGCACCGGGAGCCGCCCGGACGGAGCGGCGGGCCGTACCGACGAAGCCGTCGATCAGCTCCCGGGTCGCGTCCCGCCGGGCGTCGAGGTCGGCGCGGTCCCGCGCCCGGTTGACCGCGCCGACCGCGGCGAAGGCCTCGACCGCGGCGGCGGTGAGCTCGGGCTCGTCGGCGATCAGCTGGAGCTGGAACAGGGCGTGCTGCGCACCGGAGCGCAGCTCGAACGAACGCTTGCGCAGGGCGGCTTCGTCCTCGGCGTCGCGGCCCTCGTGCACGCAGAACCAGTGGTGCAGCGCGGCCTGGCGGAAGTCGACGAGCAGCCCCGCGTAGGTGCCGTAGACGTCCAGCCGCTCCCGGCGCAGCTGCGCGTCGAGGGCGGCGCGCTCCGTGCGCCGCGCGGACCGCTGCTGGAAGACGTGCGTCACCGTGGAGCCCAGCAGGGTGCCGAGGACCGCGATGACGCTCGTGAGTATGGCGTTCACGGGACCCATGCAACCAGATCCCGGGCCGCGGATCTCCGGGTCCGCGGTGCGGGATCCGTGCCGCAACGGCCGTCAGTCCTCCCGGGCTCGGCCGCGGTCCGGTCCGGACGCCGCCGCCCGGCGGACCGCCAGGAGCAGCGGCGTGCACAGCAGGAGGCTCGCCATGACGTCCAGGGGCCAGTGCCAGCCCCGCAGGATCAGCCCGGCGGCGGTCGCGCCCGTGAGCACCAGGGCCGCGGCCGCCGGCCACGGGCGGCGGGTGTACGGGCGTACGAGCAGGGCGGCCCCGGCGTACGCGACGAACGCGGTCGCGGTGTGGCCCGACGGGTAGTACCCGGCGGCCCAGGGTTCCAGGGGGCCCGGGCGGCCGGTCCACGCCTTGAGCGGGACGACCAGCGCCGGTACCAGGGCCATCGCCAGGCCGGCCGCGAGGGCGGCGCGGCGCCGGCCGCGCCAGGCGGCGTACGCCATGGCCAGGGCGAGGACGGGAACGGCGACGGGGACGTTGCCGAGGTCCGAGAGGCGTTCGGTGACGGAGTCCGGGACCGTGCGCACCAGGGCGCGGCTCAGCGCGTGGTCCGGCGCCAGCAGCGGGCCAGCGACCTGTACCTGCCAGGTGGCGAGGGCGAAGAGCAGGCCGCAGAGCGCGGCGAGGAGGAGGGTGGCCGGCCGTCCCGGAACAGGGGGGATGGTTCCGGGACGGCCGCCCGGACCGGGTTGCCGCACGCCCCGGGGGGTTTGGGGCGAACGGCTGTCCGGTCGGTGAGGAGTGTGCGCGAACGCATGCCCAGTGCGGCGCTGGGGAAGCCCGGTACTGGTGTCGCCCCCGGTTTCCCGGGAGCGGGGTGTCTCACTCATCTGCAGAAACCGTACGGCAGGGAAAGGGGGGCCGACAGCAGGAACCCGCTCCCGCCATCGGCCCCCCACACCTTCTTCACAGCGCCCGACCGTTACCGGCGGTAGTGCTCGAGCGGAGCGTTCGAGGATTCGATCAGATGCCCGCGAACGCGGCCTCGATGATGTCCAGGCCCTCGTTCAGCAGGTCCTCGCCGATGACGATCGGCGGCAGGAAGCGGAGCACGTTGCCGTACGTGCCGCAGGTGAGGACGAGCACGCCCTCGGCGTGGCACGCCTTCGCGAGCGCGCCGGCCGCCTCCGGGAACGGGGTCTTGGAGACCGGGTCCTTGACGAGCTCGATCGCGATCATGGCGCCGCGGCCGCGGATGTCGCCGATGATGTCGTACTTCTCCTGCATGGCCGTCAGGCGGGTCTTCATGAGGGACTCGATCTTCTTCGCCGCGGCGTTGAGGTCGAGCTCCTTCATGGTCTCGATGGAGCCGAGCGCACCGGCGCACGCCACCGGGTTGCCGCCGTACGTACCGCCCAGGCCGCCGCCGTGGACGGAGTCCATCATCTCGGCGCGGCCGGTCACGGCGGCGAGCGGCAGGCCGCCCGCGATGCCCTTGGCGGTGGTGATGAGGTCGGGGACGATGCCCTCGTCCTCGCACGCGAACCACTGGCCGGTGCGGCAGAAGCCGGACTGGATCTCGTCGGCGACGAAGACGATGCCGTTGTCGTTGGCGAACTTCACCAGCGCCGGCAGGAAGCCCTTGGCCGGCTCGATGAAACCGCCCTCGCCGAGGACCGGCTCGATGATGATCGCGGCGACGTTGTCGGCGCCGATCTGCTTGGAGATCTGGTCGATCGCCTGGGCGGCGGCCTCGGGGCCGCAGTTCTCGGCGCCGGTGGGCCAGCGGTAGCCGTAGGCGACCGGGACGCGGTAGACCTCGGGGGCGAACGGGCCGAAGCCCTGCTTGTACGGCATGTTCTTCGACGTCAGGGCCATCGTGAGGTTCGTGCGGCCGTGGTAGCCGTGGTCGAAGACGACGACGGCCTGGCGCTTGGTGTACGAACGGGCGATCTTGACGGCGTTCTCGACGGCCTCGGCGCCGGAGTTGAACAGGGCCGACTTCTTGGCGTGGTCACCCGGGGTGAGCTCGGCGAGGGCCTCGCAGACCTCCACGTAGCCCTCGTACGGGGTGACCATGAAACAGGTGTGCGTGAAGTCCGCGAGCTGCGCGGCGGCGCGGCGCACGACGGCCTCGGCGGAGGCGCCGACGGAGGTCACGGCGATGCCGGAGCCGAAGTCGATCAGGCGGTTGCCGTCGACGTCCTCGATGATGCCGCCGCCCGCGCGGGCCGTGAAGACGGGGAGCACGGAGCCCACGCCGCCGGCGACCGTCGACAGACGGCGGGCCTGCAGCTCCTGCGACTTGGGGCCGGGGATCGCGGTGACGATGCGGCGCTCCTGCGGGACAGCGGTCATAGGGGGCTCCTGGGGGTGTTTTCGGACGCACTTGTGTCTTTGTCCGCAGGCTAGGCCCGGGGGAGGGGGGAAGGCATGCGCCGATCGGGAGTGGTGGGTGCGAGTCGTTGTCCGCGACGGCCATAGGAGTGGTCGGGGCCGGGCCGTCCGGATCACTGCGGGGTACGAGCCCCGGGGGCGGGCGGGGCACTAGATTGAGCGCCGCAGCGCAGCGCAGGGCACTGGCAGGGGGCAGGGGTTCATGGACACCGACGGCACGCACGACGCACGCACCACCCACACGGGCCGTCTCCCCAGACCCGCCACACCCCCGGCGCCCCCGAAACCCCGCCACGCCCCGGGCCCCCCGCCCCCCACCCCCGGCCCCACCCTGACCGACTGGCTGCGTACCCCCCGGAGCTCCGACGGGCCCGGCGTGTGGGCTTACGGCCACGTGCCGCGCGCCGCCGAGGAGCCGGAGGTGACCCCGACCCGGCAGCTGGTCAGCGGGGCGCTGATCGCCCTGCTGGCGGGGCTGCTGCTGTGGTCGCTGCTGTGGAACGGCTACCTCGGCGGGTTCTGGCTGTGGCCGCTCTACATGTTCACGCCCGACTCCTGGGCCGGCGGCAACGCCTCCGTCGTCGCCTCGTACGTCTGGTACGCCATCGTCGCCGGGGCCCTGCTCTTCGGCTTCGGGCGCCTCGGCCGCTGGCCCGAACTGGGCCGCCGACTGGTCCGAGTCCGATCCGCGAACGCCGCCCGTGCCACCGTTCCCTCCCGCATCGAGGCCGGAGCCGACGACGACCCCGTGCGCTGGCCGCAGGTGCGGGAGGCCGGGCTCGGGGATGTGGCCGACCGGTTGGAGGGGGAGGTCGGGGCCGGGCGGATGAACGACGTGGACTACGCGCGCATCCGCCGGGCCTGGGACTCCGTCCGCGTCGACCCCTCCCGGCTGCGGGCCTTCGCCGACGCCGTGCGCGACAAGGGCGCCGGTGCCTGCGTGCACCCCTCCGGGGCGCGGGACCTGCCCGTACGGGCCGCCCGGCACGACCTGTTCGCCCGTCAGGTGCTGCTCGGGACCGTCGAGGACGGCGTGCGGAACCCGTACGCGCGCCGCGGCACCGCCTTCGCCCTCGACCCCGACGTCCTCGGCACCTCCGTACTCGCCGTCGGACCCTCCGGCAGCGGGAAGACCGGCCGCCTGGTGCGGCCCGTCGTCGAGTCGCTCGCGCTCCAGGCGCTGGCCGGCCAGGCCGCCGTCGTCGCCGTCGGCGCGACCGGGGCGCAGCTCGGGCCCGACGCGGTGTACGACGTCGTCGTCCGCGTCGGCGACCCCGCCTCCGTCTACGACCTCGACCTCTACGGCGGCACCACCGACCCCGACGAGGCGGCCACCCTGCTGGCCGAGGCCTTCGTCGGCGACGTCCCCGGGATGGAGGTGCGCCGCGCCGCCACCGCGCTGGCCCAGCTCCTCGGGCCGTTCCGCGCCGTGCACGGCCGTTTCCCCGCCGTGCCGGAGCTGCGCGAGCTGCTCGACCAGGTGCCGGAGAGCGTCGACGCGCTGCGGCGGGCCCTGGAGGAGACCGGCCGGCCGTCGATGCTCCGCGAACTCGACGCCCGCCGCCGCCAGCACGGGGCGCCCGGCGACCCCGGTCCTGCCCTCGCCGACCGGGTGGCCCTGCTGGACCGCCCCGCCTTCGCCGGCTTCTTCGACGTGGGCGCCCGCGACCCGGGAGCCCCCGACGCCTCCGCCCCGACGCGGCCGTTCTCGCTGCGCGCCCTGGAGCACCCCATCCGCGTCCGCGTCGACCTGCCCGAGCGGGCCCACGCCGACGCCTCGCGGATGCTGGCCCGGCTGCTGCTCGCCCAGTTCAACGCGGCCGTGGCCGCCCGTACCGACCGCTCCCTCTTCGCGTTCCTCGCCTTCGACGACGCCTCGCACACCCTGACCCCGGAGACCGTGCGCGGCGTACAGCGGCTGCGCTCGGCCCACGCCGGGGTGCTGCTGACCCTGCGGACGCTGGACGACGTACCGGAGGGGCTGCGCACCCCGCTGCTCGGCGCGGTCGGCTGCCGGATGGCCTTCTCCGGGGTCACCACCTGGGACGGCAAGCGCTTCGCCGAGGCCTGGGGCACCGAATGGGTGGAGGCGCGCGACGTCACCCACCGCACGGTCTTCGCCGACCAGCCCCTCACGCGCGCCCTCCACGCCTTCCGCAAGCTCGTCACCGGCAAGGCCGTCACGACGGACGCCGTGACCGTGCGCCAGGTGGAGCGGGAGCGCTGGTCCGCCTCCGACCTGGCGCACGCCGTACCGCCGGGGCACGCGGTGCTGTCGCTGACCTCCGTGCGCGGCGAGCGGGCGGCCCCGCTGCTCGTCCGGCTGGCGGACGCGACCTGAGGCGCGGGGCGGCCCCGGACGCGGACCGTGCGGCCATAACCGTACGGGATGGCAGAATCGAGGGGAGCCGTTCATACGACTCGGCGAAAACGGCATCGTCCGCCGGCTTCCGCCGATCTCCGCCGCAGCCGTCCGCCACCCCCTCCGCCAAGGACCCTGGTAACCGATGCCGCTCACCCTCGCCTCGCTCGTCCAGCACTCGGCGCTCAAGCTCAGCGTCCGGGCGGGGGAGGGCCGCCTCGACACCCCGGTGCGCTGGGCCCACGTCAGCGAGCTCGCCGACCCCGTCCCCTACATGGAGGGCGGGGAACTGCTCCTGATCACCGCGATGAAGCTGGACGCGGAGGATCCGCAGGAGATGCGCCGCTACGTACGCCGCCTCTCCGCGGCCGGGGTCGTCGGCATCGGCTTCGCCGTCGGGGTCAACTACGACGCCGTCCCCGAGGCGCTGGTCGAGGCCGCGGCGGCCGAGGACATGCCGCTGCTGGAGGTGCCCCGGAGGACCCCGTTCCTCGCCATCAGCAAGGCCGTCTCCGCTGCCCTCGCCGCCGACCAGTACCGGGCGGTGACCGCCGGCTTCGAGGCCCAGCGGGAACTCACCCGCGCCGCGCTCTCCGCCGACGGGCCCGCCGAGCTGCTGGCGCGGCTGGCCGCGCACGTGCACGGCTGGGCCGCGCTGTACGACACCTCGGGCGCGGTGGTCGCCGCCGCACCCGACTGGGCGGCCCGCCGCGCCGCCCGGCTCACCCCCGACGTGGAACGGCTGCGCGAGCGCCCCGCGCCGGCCAGCGCCGTCGTCGGCGGCTCCGAGGACCGGGTCGAGCTCCAGTCGCTCGGCACGGGCCGGCGGGCCCGGGGCGCCCTCGCCGTCGGCACCGGGGCCCCGCTCGGCACCGCCGAGCGGTACGCCGTCCACTCCGCCGTCGCCCTGCTCACCCTCACCACCGAGCGTTCGCGCTCCCTGCACGACGCGGAGTCCCGGCTCGGCGCGGCCGTACTGCGGATGCTGCTGGCCGGCGAGGCCGAGCACGCCCGGTCCGTGGCCGGAGACCTGTACGGGGCCCTGCTGGAGGCGCCGTTCCGGCTGATCGCGGCCGAGCCGGCGCTGCCCGGCACGGCCCAGCCGGAGGGGCTCGCGCTGCTGGCCGACGCGGTGGAGTCGGCGGCCGCCCGCACGGGGGAGGCGCTGCTGGTCGTGCCGGAGCCGGGCCGGCTGGTGGTCCTGGCCGCCGACGGGGGGTCGGCCGTACAGGCGTGCCTCGGGCACGCGGAGAACCTGGAGGCGCGGCGCGGCCGCGACGCCACCGGACCGGAGCCGGACGAACTGGTGGTGGGCCTGTCCGCGCCGGCCGGGTCCGGGGGCGTCGCGGCGGCCCTCACCCAGGCCGACCAGGCCCTCGCCGTGGCCCGGCGGCGCGGCCGGCCGCTGGTGGAGCACGAGGCGATGGCGGCCGGCTCGGTCCTGCCCCTGCTCGCGGACGACGCCGTACGGGCCTTCGCGGACGGCACCCTGCGCGCGCTGCGGGAGCACGACGCGACCGGGCGCGGCGACCTGGTGGCCTCGCTGCAGGCCTGGCTGTCCCGGCACGGCCAGTGGGACGCGGCCGCCGCCGACCTCGGCGTGCACCGGCACACGCTGCGCTACCGGATGAAGCGGGTGGAGGAGATCCTCGGCCGGTCGCTGGACGACCCGGACGTGCGCATGGAGCTGTGGCTGGCCCTGAAGGCCACGTCCGCCCAGGCATAGGGGAGCGGCCGGCCCCTCCCGCCCCCCGGGGCGCCCATCCCGCCCCCCCGGGGCCCGAACCGGCCGTTCCCCGCCCCGGTAGGGGTTCGTTCGCCGCCCGGACAGTGACAAAGCGGCGAACCCGGGCGCCACGGCGCTCCACCCCGGATAAACACCGAATCCCCGGCGGCGTCCTACGGTGGTGGGGACAGGACCCCACCGCACACTCCGAAGGGCCGGGATTCGCATGACTTCCACCCACGCCTTCTGGCTCGCCGGCCGCCTGGCCACCGGCGACGACAGCTTCGACGTCCACTCCCCGTGGGACGGCCGCCTCGTCGCTGCCGTCAGCGTGCCCACCGACGCGCAGGTCGAAGAGGCCGTGGCCGCGGCGTACGCCGTGACGGCGGAGTTCTCCGCGACGCCCGCCCACGTACGGGCCGCCGCCCTGGACCACGTGTCCAAGCGGCTCACCGAGCGGACCGAGGAGATCGCCCAGCTGATCTCCGCCGAGAACGGCAAGCCCATCAAGTGGGCCCGCGGTGAGGTCGGCCGTGCGGTGTCCGTGTTCCGCTTCGCCGCCGAAGAGGCCCGCCGCTTCAACGGCGGAGACGCCCAGCGCCTGGACACCGACGCCGGCGGCGTCGGCCGCCTCGCCCTGACCCGCCGCTTCGTCAAGGGTCCGGTCCTCGGCATCGCGCCGTTCAACTTCCCGCTGAACCTGTGCGCCCACAAGGTGGCCCCGGCCATCGCCGTCGGCGCGCCGATCATCCTCAAGCCCGCCCCGGCCACCCCGCTCTCCGGGCTGATCCTGGGCGAGCTGCTCGCCGAGACCGACCTCCCGGCCGGCTCCTGGTCGGTCCTGCCGGTCGCCAACGACAAGATGCCGGCCCTGGTGAAGGACGAGCGCCTGCCCGTCATCTCCTTCACCGGCTCCGACACCGTCGGCTACGCCATCCAGCAGTCGGTGCCCCACAAGCACTGCACCCTGGAACTCGGCGGCAACGCCGCGGCCGTGGTCCTCGCCGACTGGGCCTCCGAGGCCGACCTCGACTGGGCCGCGACCCGTATCGCGACCTTCTCGAACTACCAGGCCGGCCAGTCCTGCATCTCCGTGCAGCGCGTGATCGCCGACGCCTCCGTCTACGACCGCCTCGTCGAGAAGGTCGTCGCCACGGTCCAGGCACAGGTCACCGGTGACCCGTCCGACTCCGCCACCGACGTCGGCCCCCTCGTCTCCGAGGACGCCGCCAAGCGCGTCGAGGCCTGGGTCGACGAGGCCGTGTCCGCCGGGGCGAAGCTGCTCGCCGGCGGCAAGCGCGACGGCGCCTCGTACGCGCCGACCGTCCTCGCGGACGTCCCGGCCGGCGTCAAGCTCGCCACCGAGGAGGTCTTCGGACCGGTCCTGACGCTGCGGAAGGTCGAGAACACCGACGAGGCCTTCGCCGCCGTCAACGACTCGAAGTTCGGCCTGCAGGCCGGCGTCTTCACCCGTGACGTCCAGGTCGCCTTCCGCGCCCACCGCGAGCTCGAGGTCGGCGGTGTGATCATCGGTGACGCGCCGTCCTACCGCGCCGACCAGATGCCGTACGGCGGCGTCAAGCAGTCCGGTGTGGGCCGCGAGGGCGTGCGCTACGCGATGGACGACTACACGTACGAGCGAGTCCTGGTCCTGACCGGCCTCGACATCTGATCCCGTACGGCCCAAAAGCCGACGGCCGGAGCCCACTGTGCGGGGGCTCCGGCCGTCCCCCTTTTCCCTCCCGCCCACATGGGGTACGACTCACTGGTAGCACCGGCCGGCACATCCCACAGCCACCCCGACTCCGGCGGCGAGGTGAGTCCCCTCATGTCCGCAACACCACCCAGCGACACGCAACCGGGCGCAGATCCGGGCGCAGATCCGGGCCCGGCCCCGGGCACGCGCCCCGGCGGGCAGCCCAAGGTCACCGAGCGCGAGGCACGGCGGGTCGCGGAAGCGGCCCGGGAACAGGACTGGCGCAAGCCCAGCTTCGCCAAGGAGCTCTTCCTCGGACGCTTCCGGCTCGACCTGATCCACCCCCACCCGCTCCCCGCCGACGAGGACGTCCGGCGCGGCGAGGCCTTCCTGGCGCGGCTGCGGGAGTTCTGCGAGACGGCGCTCGCCGACGGACTCGCCGCCCGCATCGAGCGCGAGGCGAAGATCCCCGACGAGACCGTGCGGGGGCTGGGGGAGCTCGGCGCCCTCGGCATGAAGATCGGCACCGAGTACGGCGGTCTCGGCCTCACCCAGGTCTACTACAACAAGGCGCTCGCCCTCGTCGGCTCGGTCAGCCCGGCCATCGGGGCCCTGCTCTCCGCGCACCAGTCGATCGGCGTGCCCCAACCGCTGAAGATGTTCGGCACGCGGGAGCAGAAGGACGCCTACCTGCCGCGCTGCGCCACCACCGCCATCAGCGCCTTCCTCCTCACCGAGCCCGACGTCGGCTCCGACCCGGCGCGCCTGGCCACCACGGCGGTGCCGGACGGGGACGACGCGTACGTCCTCGACGGCGTGAAGCTGTGGACCACCAACGGGGTCGTCGCGGACCTCCTCGTCGTGATGGCCCGGGTCCCGGCGTCCGAGGGCCACCGCGGCGGCATCACCGCCTTCGTGGTCGAGGCCGACTCCCCGGGCATCACGGTCGAGCACCGCAACGCCTTCATGGGCCTGCGCGGCCTGGAGAACGGCGTCACCCGCTTCCACCGGGTCCGGGTCCCCGCGGACCAGCGCATCGGCGCCGAGGGCGCCGGCCTGAAGATCGCGCTGACCACCCTGAACACCGGCAGGCTCTCCCTGCCCGCCATGTGCGTCGGCGCCGGGAAGTGGTGCCTGAAGATCGCCCGGGAATGGTCCGGCGTCCGGGAGCAGTGGGGGCGGCCGGTCGCGCGGCACGAGGCCGTCGGCGCCAAGATCTCCTTCATCGCCGCCACCACCTTCGCCCTCGAAGCCGTCGTCGACCTCGCCTCCCAGATGGCCGACGAGGACCGCAACGACATCCGCATCGAGGCGGCCCTCGCCAAGCTCTACGGCTCCGAGATGGCCTGCCTGATGGCGGACGAGCTGGTCCAGATCCGCGGCGGCCGCGGCTTCGAGACCGCCGACTCCCTCGCCGCCCGCGGCGAGCGCGCCGTCCCCGCCGAGCAGATGCTCCGCGACCTGCGCATCAACCGTATCTTCGAGGGCTCGACGGAGATCATGCACCTCTTGATCGCCCGTGAGGCCGTCGACGCCCACCTGTCGGTCGCCGGCGACCTCATCGACCCCGAGAAGGACCTCGGCGACAAGGCGAAGGCGGGCGCCCGCGCCGCGGGGTTCTACGCCCGCTGGCTGCCGAAGCTCGCGACCGGCGCCGGCCAGGTCCCCGGCACCTACCGCGCCTTCCACCCCGGCGGCCACCCCGACCTCGCCACCCACCTGCGCTACGTCGAGCGCAGCGCCCGCAAACTCGCGCGCTCCACCTTCTACGCCATGTCCCGCTGGCAGGGCCGGATGGAGACCAAACAGGGCTTCCTCGGCCGCATCGTCGACATCGGCGCCGAACTCTTCGCCATGAGCGCCGCCTGCGTCCGCGCCGAGCACCTGCGCGCCACCGGCGACCACGGCCGTGAGGCCTACCAGCTGGCCGACGCCTTCTGCCACCAGGCCCGGCTGCGCGTCGAGGAACTCTTCGGCCGTCTCTGGTCCAACACCGACGACCTCGACCTCAAGGTCGTCGCGGGCGTCCTCACCGGCACCTACACCTGGCTGGAGGAGGGCGTCCTGGACCCGTCCGGCGACGGCCCCTGGATCGCGGACGCCGCCCCCGGCCCCTCCCAGAAGGAGAACGTGCACCGTCCCCTGCGCTGACCTGCGATCATCGAAGCAGTCGGATGGACGTACGGGTACGAGCACGAGGCGGCGGCGATGTCGACGGCCATGGAGGACCGCGCCGGCCGGCGCCTGGCCTGGTGCGTGGCGCTCGTCCTGCGCCACGCACCGGACCACGTCGCCGCCGACCTCCTGGCCCGGCTCGACGGGCCGGCCCGCAAGTACCTCACCCGCGACGAACGGCTGCCCGCCCCGGCCGTGACGCTGCTGCTGCGCCAAGGCACGGCGCAGGACCGGCACTACATCGCCCGCAACCCCCGCGTCCTCGGCCGGCCGCTGCCGGGCCTGCCCGGCCCCGCGCGCTACGCGGCCCGCCCCGGGCCGTCGCCCGAGCTGCTGGCGGAGGTCGGCCCGGGCCCGTTCGGCGCCGACGAGCTGCTCGGACTGCTGCGGCGCCACGGCCGACGGCCCCGGGTGCCGCTGACCCTGCTGCGGATGCCGCACGCCCCGCTCGACCCCGGGACCCTCCTGCGCGAGCACGCCCGTACGCCGCTGCCGCCCGGGGCCGTCGAGGCCCTGCTGCTGGTCGGCGGACTGCCGCCGGAGACCGCCGGGGCGCTGCTCGGCGCCGGCGCGCGGGACGGCGCCGCGGCGCAGGAGGCGTACGGACGCTCCTGGCACCGTCCGGCCGTGCGGGCCGTCCGGATGGGGCTGCTGACCTTCGAGGAGCTCGTCGCCCACGTCGCGCCCGCGCACCGGACCCTGCTCCTCGCGGACCCGGCCGGGCCCGGGCCCAGGGGCCTGCGCTGGAACCTCCCCGAGCGGACCGGCATGCGCACGGCCGTCGCCCGGGCCCTGCGCCCCCTCGGGGACGACCCCCGGCTCTGGGCCGAACTGCTTCGGCACGCCCGGACCGCCCCGCTGTCCCTGCCGGAGCTCGTCGCGGGCCTGGCCGGCGGAGCCCTGCCCGAACCGGCGGACGGCCCGGGGTCCGCCGGGCTCGAAGCGGCGGTCCGCTCGCTGGCCCCGCGGGCCGAGCCCGATCCGCAGGGCGGCGTGGAGCGCGAACTGGCCCTGGCGAGCCTCGCGGTGCCGATGGAGACCGTCGCGGAGGACATCCGCTGGGTACGGGACTGCCTGGCGCGCGGGCTGCTCGACGGCGCGGACGTCGTCCGGCACAAGCTGCCCGCCTGCTGGGCCCTGGACGAGGACCACTGGCTGGGGGAGACCTACACCCCCGACCGGCACGACCGGCCCGGGCCCGTGCTGACCGCGCGGGCGGAGGCCGACCGGCTGTTCGCCCTCGCCCTCGGAGAGGACCCCGACGCCTGGTGGTCGGTGGCCCGGGCGCTCCCCGAGTTCGCCGGAACGCTCCCGCACCTCCTGCTGCGCGTCACGGACGGGGGCTCCGTGTCCACGCGCCCCTGAGTTGCGGCAACAATGGGGGCATGAGCGACCGTCCAGCCCCCCTCGCCGACCCGCACCTCCTCTTCGACCCCGCGGCCGGCCGCCGGGACATCGTCATCCTCGGCTCCACCGGGTCGATCGGCACCCAGGCCATCGACCTGGCCCTGCGCAACCCGGACCTGTTCCGGGTCACCGCCCTCTCCGCCGCCGGCGGACGGGTGGGGCTGCTGGCCGAGCAGGCCCGGCTGCTGCGGGTCGAGGCGGTGGCCGTCGCGCGCGAAGACGTCGTCCCGGCGCTCAAAGAGGCGCTGAGCGCCCAGTACGGCCCCTCCGAGCCGCTGCCCGAGATCCTGGCCGGCCCCGACGCCGCGACCGAACTCGCCACCTCCGCGTGCCACACCGTCCTCAACGGCATCACCGGTTCCATCGGTCTCGCGCCCACGCTCGCCGCGCTGCGGGCGGGCCGGACCCTGGCCCTCGCCAACAAGGAGTCGCTGATCGTCGGCGGCCCGCTGGTCAAGGCCCTCGCCAAGCCCGGCCAGATCATCCCGGTCGACTCCGAGCACGCGGCGCTCTTCCAGGCGCTCGCCGCCGGCACCCGGGCCGACGTGCGCAAGCTCGTGGTCACCGCCTCCGGCGGGCCCTTCCGCGGCCGTACGCGCGAGGAACTGGCGGGGGTCACCGTCCAGGACGCCCTCGCCCACCCGACCTGGGCCATGGGCCCGGTGATCACCATCAACTCGGCGACGCTGGTGAACAAGGGGCTGGAGGTCATCGAGGCCCACCTGCTCTACGACATCCCCTTCGAGCGGATCGAGGTCGTGGTCCATCCGCAGTCCTACGTCCACTCGATGGTGGAGTTCACGGACGGCTCCACGCTCGCCCAGGCCACCCCGCCGGACATGCGCGGCCCCATCGCGATCGGCCTCGGCTGGCCCCAGCGCGTGCCGGACGCCGCCCCCGCCTTCGACTGGACCAAGGCGTCCAGCTGGGAGTTCTTCCCGCTCGACACCGAGGCCTTCCCCGCGGTCGGCCTGGCCCGGCACGTGGGCGCCCTGGGCGGGACGGCCCCGGCCGTGTTCAACGCGGCCAACGAGGAGTGCGTCGAGGCGTTCCTGGCCGGTCGGCTGCCGTTCACAGCAATCATGGATACCGTCTCTGCCGTGGTCGATGAGCACGGGACGCCGGAGTCGGGAACCTCCCTGACGGTCCGGGACGTCCTCGAGGCGGAGGCCTGGGCCAGGGCCCGGGCGCGGGAGATGGCGGCGCGGGCCGCCGTGGAGGCGAGCGCATGACCATTCTGATGACGGTACTCGGGATCGTGATCTTCGCAGTCGGCCTGCTGGTCTCCATCGCCTGGCACGAGCTGGGGCACCTGTCCACGGCCAAGGTCTTCGGCATCCGGGTGCCGCAGTACATGGTCGGCTTCGGCCCGACCGTGTGGTCGCGCCACCGGGGCGAGACCGAGTACGGGATCAAGGCCATCCCGATGGGCGGCTACATCCGCATGATCGGGATGTTCCCGCCCGGCGAGGACGGCAAGGTCACCGCCCGCTCGACGTCGCCGTTCCGGTCGATGATCGAGGACGCGCGCTCGGCGGCGTACGAGGAGCTCCAGCCCGGCGACGAGAAGCGGCTCTTCTACACGCGCAAGCCGTGGAAGCGCGTCATCGTGATGTTCGCCGGCCCGTTCATGAACCTGATCCTGGCCGTGGCGATCTTCCTCACCACGCTCATGACCTTCGGGGTGAACACCCAGACCACCGCGGTCGCCTCGGTCTCGGACTGCGTCATCCAGCAGAGCGAGAAGCGCGACAAGTGCGCCGCCGGCGACCCGGCCGCCCCCGCCAAGGCCGCCGGACTCCAGGCCGGCGACAAGATCGTCGCTTTCAACGGCCGCAGGGCCGACGACTGGGCCGCCCTCCAGAAGGACATCCGCGCCACCGTCGGACCCGCCACGATCACCGTCGTGCGGGCCGGACAGCGGATCGACCTGAAGGCGGACCTGATCGAGAACAAGGTCGCCAAGACCGACGGCAGCGGCAAGTACGTCAAGGACGAGTACGTCACCGCGGGCTTCCTCGGCTTCGCCCCCGCCTCCGGCTACGTCCCCCAGACCTTCGGCCAGTCCGCCGAGCGCATGGGCGAGATGATGCAGGCCGGCGTCGCCTCGCTGGTCCAGCTGCCCTCCAAGGTCCCGGACCTGTGGAACGCGGCCTTCAACGGCGCCGATCGCGCGCAGGACAGCCCGATGGGCGTCGTCGGAGCCGCGCGGGTCAGCGGGGAGATCTTCAACCTCGACCTGCCGGCCACGCACATCCTGGTGATCTTCCTCAACCTGCTGGCCGGCTTCAACCTGTCGCTGTTCCTCTTCAACATGCTGCCGCTGCTCCCGCTCGACGGCGGGCACATCGCGGGAGCCCTGTGGGAGTCGGTCCGGCGCAATCTGGCCCGGCTGTTCAGGCGCCCCGACCCGGGCCCGTTCGACGTGGCGAAACTGATGCCCGTCGCGTACGTCGTCGCCGGCGTCTTCATCTGCTTCACGCTGCTGGTGATGGTCGCCGACGTGGTCAACCCGATCAAGATCACCTGACGGCGGAGCGGTCACACCACGCGGTACGGAGCCGGGCACACATCGTGCCCGGCTCCCTGCGTTCGGGTGGCACGCCCCCTCGGATGCGGGGGAGGCGCGCTGATTGGCGTAATCTCGAAGGCTGGAGCCCGCCGATCTCGGGACCTTGATCCACACCTTGGGGTTGCACAGCAGATGACTGCCATCTCTCTCGGAATGCCGGCCGTGCCGACGAAGCTTGCCGACCGCAGGGTCAGCCGCAAGATCCAGGTCGGTTCCGTGGCCGTCGGAGGCGACGCACAGATCTCGGTGCAGTCGATGACCACCACCCGCACCTCCGACATCGGCGCCACGCTCCAGCAGATCGCCGAGCTCACGGCCGCCGGCTGCAACATCGTCCGTGTGGCCTGCCCGACCCAGGACGACGCCGACGCCCTCGCCGTCATCGCGAAGAAGTCGCAGATCCCGGTCATCGCCGACATCCACTTCCAGCCCAAGTACGTGTTCGCCGCCATCGACGCCGGCTGCGCCGCCGTCCGCGTGAACCCGGGCAACATCAAGCAGTTCGACGACAAGGTCAAGGAGATCGCGCGGGCCGCCAAGGACACCGGCACCCCGATCCGGATCGGCGTCAACGCGGGCTCCCTCGACGCCCGGCTGCTGAAGAAGTACGGCAAGGCCACCCCCGAGGCGCTGGTCGAGTCCGCGCTGTGGGAGGCCTCCCTCTTCGAGGAGCACGGCTTCGGCGACATCAAGATCTCGGTCAAGCACAACGACCCGGTCGTCATGGTCAACGCCTACCGCCAGCTCGCCGCCGCCTGCGACTACCCGCTGCACCTCGGCGTCACCGAGGCCGGCCCCGCCTTCCAGGGCACCATCAAGTCCGCCGTCGCCTTCGGCGCGCTGCTCTCCGAGGGCATCGGCGACACCATCCGCGTCTCCCTCTCCGCGCCGCCGGTCGAGGAGGTCAAGGTCGGCAACCAGATCCTGGAGTCGCTGAACCTCAAGCCGCGCCGCCTGGAGATCGTCTCCTGCCCGTCCTGCGGCCGCGCCCAGGTGGACGTCTACAAGCTGGCCGAGGAGGTCACGGCGGGCCTGGAGGGCATGGAGGTCCCGCTGCGCGTCGCGGTCATGGGCTGCGTCGTAAACGGCCCCGGCGAGGCCCGCGAGGCCGACCTGGGCGTCGCCTCCGGCAACGGCAAGGGCCAGATCTTCGTGAAGGGCGAGGTCATCAAGACCGTCCCTGAGTCGAAGATCGTGGAGACCCTCATCGAAGAGGCGATGAAGATCGCCGAGCAGATGGAGCGGGACGGCGTGACCTCGGGCGAGCCCACGGTGGCCATCGGCGTGTGAGCCGCCGGGGCCCCCCGGACCCCGGCCCCGACCCCGTTCCCGCAGCTCGGGGGCGGGGTCGGGGCTTTTCCATGACCTGCGGGACACGGCATCCCCCAGCGGCTGCGGGTACAGTGCGGAGATCAGCAGACTTGCATGGTGAGGCCCCAGTGTTGACGCAGACCACCACCCGGGTCCTTGAGCCCAGTGATCTCGACGCCGCGCTCCATGTCCTCGGACGCGAGCCGGTCGCGAACGCGTTCGTCACCTCGCGGGTCCAGGTCGCCGGACTCGACCCCTGGCGCCTGGGCGGCGAGATGTGGGGCTGGTACGCCGACGGCGAGCTCCGCTCCCTCTGCTACGCCGGTGCCAACCTGGTCCCCGTCTGCGCCGGACCCGACGCCGTGCGCGCCTTCGCCGAACGAGCCCGCCGCACCGGCCGCCGCTGCTCCTCCATCGTCGGCCCCGTCGAGGCCACGAGGCTGCTCTGGCAGCTCCTGGAGCCCGCCTGGGGCCCGGCCCGCGACGTCCGGTCCCGCCAGCCCCTCATGACCATCGAGCAGCCGTCCGCCACGGTCACGGCCGACCCCGGGGTCCGCCGCATCCGCAAGGACGAGATGGACCTGATCATGCCCGCCTGCGTGGCCATGTTCACCGAGGAGGTCGGGATCTCGCCGATGGCCGGCGACGGCGGCCTCCTCTACCAGGCCCGGGTCGCCGAACTCGTCGGCGCCGGCCGCTCCTTCGCCCGCGTCGAGGACGGCAAGGTCGTCTTCAAGGCGGAGATCGGCGCCGCGACCGCCCGCGCCTGCCAGATCCAGGGGGTCTGGGTGGACCCCGAGTTCCGCGGCCGCGGACACTCCGAGACCGGGATGGCCGCCGTCGTCGCCTACGCGCTGCGGGACGTGGCCCCCGTGGTCAGCCTCTACGTCAACGACTTCAACACCGCCGCGCGCGCCTCCTACCGCCGCGTCGGCTTCCGCGAGGTCGGCGCCTTCATGAGCGTGCTGTTCTGAACGGCGCGCCGTTCTGAACCACGGGCGCGGCGCCCCGCCCGCCTCCCCCGCCTCAACCGGTGCGCCGCCGGCATACCGGCACGCCCGTACCGCCGAGTAAGGTCGCCGCATGCTGCCTACCGGACTCCGCATCGGCCCCCTCGACCTCGCCGACCGCGTGGACGAGGCCCTGCGCGTGCAGGCCGTCGCCTTCGGCCTCAGCGAGGAGGAGGTCGGCATCCGGCGCTACATCGTCCAGCGCCACATGGTCTGCCCGGGCGCCCGCGCGCTCGGCGCGTTCACCGAGGACGACGCGCTCACCGGCTTCGTGTACGGAATGCCCAACGACCGCACGCACTGGTGGTCCACCATCGTCGAACCCCACCTGGTGGCCGGAGGCCACGGAGCCTGGCTCGACGACTCCTTCGTGATCACCGAGCTGCACGTCCACCCCGGCTTCCAGGGCCACGGCGTGGGCCGCGCGCTGATCACCGGCATCACCGACGCCGCCGCCGAACCGCGCTCGATCCTCTCCGCCATCGACACCGACAGCCCCGCCCGGGGGCTCTACCGGGCCCTCGGCTACACCGACCTCGCCCGCCGGGTGCACTTCCCCAGCGCGAGCCTCCCGTACGCCGTCATGGGCGCCCGGCTGCCGCTGCTCCGCCCCTGAAACCGGTTTACGCCGCCCCCGCGGGCCCCGGTAGCCTCCCCGCATGTCTACGCAACACGTGCAGCGCATGTCCCGCCTCATGGCCAAGACCCTCCGCGAGGACCCGGCCGACGCCGAGACCCTCAGCCACCGGCTCCTGGTCCGCGCCGGCTACGTCCGGCGCAGCTCGGCCGGGGTGTGGACGTGGCTGCCGCTCGGCAAGCGGGTCCTGGACAACGTCTCGCGCGTCGTCCGCGAGGAGATGGACGCGATCGGAGCCCAGGAGGTGCTGCTCCCGGCGCTCCTGCCCAAGGAGCCGTACGAGGTCAGCGGACGCTGGTCGGAGTACGGCGACCTGCTGTTCCGCCTCAAGGACCGCAAGGGCGCCGACTACCTGCTCGGCCCCACCCACGAGGAGATCTTCACCCTGCTGGTGAAGGACCAGTGCACCTCGTACAAGGACCTGCCGGTCATGCTCTACCAGATCCAGACCAAGTACCGCGACGAGGCCCGCCCCCGGTCCGGGGTGCTGCGGGGCCGTGAGTTCCAGATGAAGGACTCGTACTCCTTCGACGTCTCCGACGAGGGCCTGGAGGAGTCGTACCGCCTCCACCGCCAGGCGTACGTCCGCATCTTCGAGCGGCTCGGCCTGGACCACCGCATCGTGTCGGCCGTCTCCGGCGCCATGGGCGGCTCGGCGTCCGAGGAGTTCCTCGCCCCGGCCGGGGCCGGCGAGGACACCTTCGCGGACTGCCCCGCCTGCGACTACGCGGCGAACACCGAGGCCGTCACCTTCGCCCTGGCGCCCGCGGCGGGGGAGCACCCGCCGCTGGAGGAGGTCGACACCCCCGGCACACCGACCATCGAGACCCTGGCCGCGCACCTGGGCGTCCCCGCCTCCGCGACCCTGAAGAACCTCCTGGTGAAGGTCGACGGCGAGATCACGGCGGTCGGCGTGCCCGGGGACCGCGAGGTGGACCTCGGCAAGCTCGGCGAGCACCTGGCCCCCGCCGTCGTCGAGCTCGTCACCGCCGAGGACTTCGCCGGCCGGCCCGACCTCGTCCGCGGGTACGTCGGCCCGCAGGGCCTGGACAAGGTCCGCTACCTGGCCGACCCGCGGGTCGCGCCCGGCACGGCCTGGGTCACCGGCGCCAACCGGGCGGACACGCACGCCCGGAACGTGGTCTGCGGCCGCGACTTCGAGGTGGACCGGTACCTGGACGTCGTCGTCGTGGAGCCCGGCGACCCCTGCCCCTCCTGCGGCGCCGGCCTGCGGCTCGACCGGGCGATCGAGATCGGGCACATCTTCCAGCTGGGCCGCAAGTACGCGGACGCCTTCGGGCTCGACGTGCTCGGCCGCGAGGGCAAGCCGGTCCGGGTGACCATGGGCTCGTACGGCATCGGCGTCTCGCGCGCGGTGGCGGCGCTGGCCGAGCAGACGGCGGACGAGCGCGGGCTGTGCTGGCCGGCGGCCGTGGCCCCGGCCGACGTCCACGTCGTCGCGGCGGGCAAGGCCGTACCCCTCGCCCTCGCGGAGTCGGCGGCGTCCACCCTGGCCGAGGCGGGGCTGCGGGTCCTGCTGGACGACCGGCCGGGCCTGTCGCCCGGCGTCAAGCTCACGGACGCGGAGCTGATCGGCGTGCCGTGGATCCTGGTCGCGGGCCGCCGCTCGGCGGAGGAGGTCGTCGAACTCCAGAACCGCGCCGCGGGCACCCGCGAGGAACTCCCCCTGGCTCAAGCCCTCGCCCGCCTCACGTAGCCGGACCCCGCCTGAGTTCCTACGCGGGGGCCTCACCCGGGGCCTCCGGGGGCCCCGCAGCCGTGACGGCCCGGCGGAGCGTGCCGTCGGCCGCCCCCTGGCCCGGGGACAGGGCAGCCGGGTCGGGCGGCCCGTCCAGGGCCGGGCCGCCGGCGGGCGCCGCGCCGGTCCCGGCCGGCCCGGGGCCCTCGGTGGCCGGGCCGGCCGGAGCAGGGTCCCCGCGCGGGGCCGTCGCCCCGGGGGCGGGGGGCGCGGGGACCGGGGCCGCGCGCTCCAGGAAGCGCAGGAGTTCCACCGGGAACGGCAGCACCAGGGTGGAGTTCTTCTCCGCCGCCACCGCCACCACCGTCTGCAGCAGCCGCAGCTGGAGCGCCGCGGGCTGCTCCGACATGACCTCCGCCGCCTCGGCCAGCTTGTGGGAGGCCTGGAGTTCCGCGTCCGCGTTGATCACGCGGGCGCGGCGCTCGCGGTCGGCCTCCGCCTGCCGGGCCATCGACCGCTTCATCGTCTCCGGCAGGGACACGTCCTTGATCTCGACCCGGTCGATCTGGACGCCCCAGCCCACCGCCGGGCTGTCGATCATCAGCTCCAGGCCCTGGTTGAGCATCTCCCGGTTGGAGAGCAGGTCGTCCAGGTCCGACTTGCCGATGATCGACCGCAGCGAGGTCTGCGCCATCTGCGAGACCGCGAAGCGGTAGTCCTCCACCGCCACGACGGCGCTGGCCGGATCGACGACCTTGAAGTACACGACGGCGTCCACCCGCACCGTGACGTTGTCCCGGGTGATGCCCTCCTGGGCCGGCACCGGCAGCGTCACGATCTGCATGTTGACCTTGCGCAGCCGGTCCACGACCGGCACGACCGTGGTGAATCCGGGACCCCGGACCTCCTCGCGCAGCCGCCCGAAGCGGAACACCAGACCCCGCTCGTACTGCTTCACCACCCGGGCGGCGAAGCCCACGTAGACCGCGACGCCCGCACCAGCGGCGATCGCCGCTGTCAGCAGTTCTTCGACCATGACGGCCCCCTGCCAGACATACCTACCTATGTACGGTATGCCCTACAACCAGGCCGCGAACTCCAGCAGCAGCTCCGCATCCCGGCGCCGCCCCGCGGCCAGCGCCCGGTTCCCCGACTCCACCGCCCGGAACAGCGTCCAGCCCCGCAGCCGGTCCCGGTCCACCTCCAGGGCGTCGGCCAGCCGGTTCATCCGGCGCCGCGCGCCGGCCGCCCCCGCCGAGGTGGCCACCTGGTCCTCCAGCCGGTCCCGGACCAGCCGGGCCAGGTCGTACGCCCGCTCCCCGACCAGCGGATCCGGACCCACCGCCAGCCACGGGGCCCGCTCGCCCGCGAGCACCTTGCCCTGCCGGAAGTTCCCGTGGAGCACCAGCTCCTCGCCGGGCACGGCCGTCAGCTCCTCGCGCGCCGCCAGGGCCGCGTCGGCCAGCGGCCGGGCCTCCGCCGGGGCGGCGCGCAGGGCCGCCGCCTGCTGCTCCGTGCGCTCCGCCACCGTCTCCAGGCCGTGTTCCGCCGGCGGCGCCACCCAGAGCCTGCGCAGCGTGCCGCAGGCCTCCAGCAGCGCCTTCGTCTCCGGCAGCGAGCGCAGCGACACCTCCGGGTGCAGCCGCTCCAGCAGCAGCGCCCCGTCCTCCTCGCGGTACCGGGTGTCGAGGACGCGCACGGCCCCGAAGCCGCCCCAGTGGGCGAGCGCCGTCAGCTCCCGGTCGGGCCGGGCCTGCGGGGGCGCGAGTTTCAGGGCGGCCGGGGTCCCGTCGTCGTACCGGACGAGGACGACCAGACTGCTGCGCCCGCCCGGGGCCTGCACCCGCTGGGCCTGCACCCCGCGCCGGGTCAGCGCGGCCTCGGCGAGGCCGGGCAACTGCCCCAGCCAGTCCGCGTCCCGCGCCGTCTCCGGCAGTTCGCCGAGCGCCCGTACAAGCCGCTGCGGCGGTTCGAAAGCCATGCGTGCGTGGTCCCTTTCAGCTGGTCCGGGCTCGTTCCGAGCGTTCCGCGAGCCCAGGGAAGGCTACGCCGACACCACGCCAGCGTGCCGCGCGCACGGCCGCGGCGCTCAGCGCGTCGGCCGCCTCGCGGCGCAGCGGACCCTCCGCGGCCCGCACCAGATCGGAGTAGGCGCCCGCCACCCGGTCCTCGATCTCCGCGGCCAGCCGCTCGGCGTCGGCGGGCGTGCGCACCGTGAACGGCAGCGCGTACGCCGCCTCCGAGGGCCGGGGCGAGCCGCCCAGCTCCCGCACCGTCCGGGTCAGCGCGTCGCGGCGGGCGAGGTGGCCGCCGAACGCCTCCCGGGCCTCGTTCGCGCGGGCCGCGGCGGCCCGGGCGCCGATCACCCCGTAGCCGTACGCGGCCGCGTGCTCGGCGGCCAGGGCGGCCTGCGCGGCCTTCAGGGCGCGGCCGGCCGGGGAGGGCTCGGGCTTCACGACGCGGCTCCGGGGTTCGAGGTCAGCAGGTACGCGTGCACGGCGCCGCAGGCGGCCACCGAGGCCAGCAGCCGCGCCAGCTCCCCGGGGGCCGCGGCCAGGTCGATGGTCCGGGACTCGGACAGGGTCCGCTCGGCGTCCGCGAGGGCGGCCAGCGCGTCGGCGGGCTTCGCGGGTACCGGCCCGCCGTGCCCCGCTCCGGGCGCGGCCGCCCCCGTACCGCCGGACGGGGGAGGGGGCGCGGCGGCGGACGGGGAGCCGGTGGCGGCGGGGGACAGGGCCGCCGTGTGCGCCGCGACGGCGGCGCGCAGCGGCGCGATCCGCTCCGCCAGCGCCGGATGGGCGGCGGTCGTGGCGTCGTAACGTTCCAGCAGGCGCCCGCTGTCACGAACGGCCGTCTCCCGCATCCGCCGTTCGAGTGGAACCACGGCGTCACCCCCGGACGGGCCCCCGTCGCACCCGGACAGCAGCACGGCGCCGGCCGCACCGGCCGCGCCGGCCAGCACACTTCTTCGCGAGGGTCTCAAAGACGGGGTCCAGGGCACGGCGGCGTCCTCGGGGGTGCGGCGGGGCAGGGTGTGATCACGGTACCCGGGGCCCCGTCCACAGGGCGGACGGCAACACCCCCCGCGACCGGATACCCTTTGACCTGACGCACGACGGAAATCACAACAGCACACGCGGCCGAGGAGTCACCCGGATGAGCACCACCCAGAGCGACAGGCTGCGCGGATTGCTGGAGCCGCTCGTCGCCGCCAAGGGCCTGGACCTCGAGGACATCGAGCTGTCCAAGGCGGGCAAGCGCCGGATGCTGCGGATCATCGTGGACTCCGACGAGGGCGTGGAGCTGGACGCGTGCGCCGAGCTGAGCCGTGAGGTCTCCGAACAGCTCGACGCGTCCGACGTGATGGGCGAGGACGAGTACGTCCTCGAAGTCAGCTCACCGGGCGCGGACCGCCCGCTCAGCGAGCACCGTCACTACGTTCGGGCGATCGGCCGCCTCGTGAAGTTTCAGCTGACCACCGAAGGTGAAAAGGGTGCCGGGGAGCTGGTCGCCCGCATCCTCGACGTCGACGACGAGGGGCTGGACCTCGAAGTACCGGGCGTGAAGGGCCGCAAGGCGACCGCCCGCCGCATCGCGTTTTCCGACATCGCCAAGGCGCGTGTCGAGATCGAGTTCAACCGCAAGGACAAGAAGGAAGAGGAGGCGTAGTCGTGGACATCGACATGAGTGCCCTGCGGGGTCTGGTCCGGGAGAAGGAGATCTCCTTCGACCTGCTCGTCGAGGCGATCGAGTCGGCCCTCCTCATCGCGTACCACCGGACCGACGGGAGCTTCCGCCGCGCACGCGTCGAGCTGGACCGCACCAACGGTCACGTGGTCGTGTGGGCGACGGAAGACCCGAGGGACCTCGAAGAGGGACAGGAGCCCAAGGAGTTCGACGACACCCCGTCGGACTTCGGCCGGATCGCCGCGACGACCGCCAAGCAGGTGATCCTGCAGCGTCTGCGCGACGCCGAGGACGACCTGACCTTCGGCGAGTTCGCGGGCCGCGAGGGCGACGTCATCACCGGCGTCGTCCAGCAGGGCAAGGACCCGAAGAACGTCCTCGTGGACATCGGCAAGCTCGAGGCCATCCTGCCGGTGCAGGAGCAGGTGCCCGGCGAGGACTACACGCACGGACTGCGCCTCAAGGCGTACGTCGTGCGCGTCGCGAAGGGTGTCCGCGGTCCGTCCGTGACCCTGTCGCGCACCCACCCCAACCTGGTGAAGAAGCTCTTCTCCCTGGAGGTCCCGGAGATCGCCGACGGCAGCGTCGAGATCTCCGCGATCGCCCGCGAGGCCGGCCACCGCACCAAGATCGCCGTCCGGTCCACCCGCTCGGGCCTGAACCCGAAGGGCGCCTGCATCGGCCCGATGGGCAGCCGCGTGCGCAACGTGATGGCAGAGCTGCACGGCGAGAAGATCGACATCGTCGACTGGTCGGACGACCCGGCGGAGATGGTCGCGAACGCGCTGTCCCCCGCCCGGGTGAGCGAGGTCCAGGTCGTCGACTGGGACACCCGCTCCGCACGGGTGACCGTCCCCGACTACCAGCTGTCGCTGGCCATCGGCAAGGAGGGCCAGAACGCCCGCCTCGCCGCACGGCTCACGGGCTGGCGCATCGACATCCGTCCCGACACCGAGGTGTCTTCGGACACAGACCGGGACCCGAACGCGGACCGGGGCGCCGACCGGGAATAAACCGGTACCGGTCGGGGCTTCCCGGGCGGTACACAGGATCACGACGCCGCGAGCCGGAGCCCCATACGGGGTTCCGGCGGTTTCGACAGCGGATCGTGGGACATCGGATCACGACAACATCCGTTCGATTTTTCACCTGAAGGGGTGAGGTCGCTACGGGGAGGTAGACTAAGGCGTGTCTGGCCGGACGCAAGCCCGCGCATGCCCCGAACGCACCTGTGTGGGGTGTCGGGAGCGAGCGGCCAAGAACGAACTGCTGCGCATCGTGGCGGTCGGGGACGAATGCGTCCCCGATCCACGCGGTACGCTGCCCGGCCGGGGTGCCTACGTGCACCCCGCCGTGGTCTGCCTCGACCAGGCGGTCCGCCGCCGGGCGTTCCCCCGGGCCCTCCGGTCCGCCGGAACGCTCGACACCGCGGAACTCCGCACAGCCGTGGCCGTTCAGGCCGAGGCGACACCGTAAGACGTAGAACGGCACGGATGCCCCGTGCGGTCAGGTACCTCGCGAGTTGGAAGTAGGTCGAGATTGCGATGAGCACTCGATGAGTACGCGATGAGTACGCCCATGAAGTAGCAACGGTCCGGCGTAACCCGGACCTAAAAGGAGCGAAGTGGCTAAGGTCCGGGTATATGAACTCGCCAAGGAGTTCGGAGTTGAGAGCAAGGTCGTCATGGCCAAGCTCCAAGAACTCGGTGAGTTCGTCCGTTCGGCGTCCTCGACGATCGAGGCGCCGGTTGTACGCAAGTTGACCGACGCACTGCAGGGCCCCGGCGGCAACGCCGGCAAGTCCGCTGCGAAGCCGGGTGCGCCCCGCAAGGCCGCGCCCGCCAAGCCCGGGGCCCCCACCCCGGCACGTCCCGGCGCGCCGAAGCCCGGCGCCCCGGCCCCCAAGCCGGTCGTCGCGGAGGCCCCGGCCGCCGCAGCGCCCGCACCGGTGACCCCGGCCGCTTCCGGCCCGCGTCCCGGCCCGAAGGCCCCGGCCGCCCCGAAGCCCGCTCCGGCGGCTCCCGTGGCGACCGAGTTCTCCGCGCCTCCGGCGGCCCCGGCCGCCCCGGCGCGCACCGAGCGTCCCGCCGCCGCGGCTCCCGGCCCCCGTCCGGCGCAGCAGCGTCCGGCCCAGGGTCAGGGCGGCCAGTCCGGCGCCCGTCCCGGCGCCCCGCGCCCGGCCGGTTCCGCCCCCGGTGCCCCGTCGCAGCGTCCCGCGGGCCCCGGCTCGCAGGCCCCGCGTCCCCAGGGCGCCCGTCCGGCCGGTCCCCGTCCGGGCAACAACCCCTTCACCTCTGGTGGCTCCACCGGCATGGCGCGCCCGCAGGCGCCCCGTCCGGCCGGCGCCCCCCGTCCCGGTGCCCCCGGCGCCGGCGGCGGCCAGGGTGCCCCCCGCCCGCAGGGCGGCCCCGGCGGCGCTCCGCGTCCGCAGGGCGCAGGCCGTCCGACCCCGGGCGGCATGCCGCGCCCGCAGGGCGGCGCCCCGCGTCCGGGTGGTGCCCCCGGTGGTAACCGTCCCAACCCGGGCATGATGCCGCAGCGTCCCGCTGCCGGTGGTCCCGGTCCCCGTCCCGGTGGCGGCCCCGGTGGCCGTGGTCCCGGTACGGGCGGCGCGGGTCGTCCCGGCGGTGCCGGCGGCGCCCGTCCCGGCGGCGGCGGCGGCTTCGCCGGCCGTCCGGCCGGTCCGGGCTCGCGTCCCGGCGGCGGTGGCGGCTTCGGCGGTCCCCGTCCCGGTGGCGGCGGCTTCGGCGGCGGTCCGGCCGGTGCCGGTGGCGGCGGTCGTCCCGGCTTCGGCGGGCGTCCCGGCGGTCCCGGTGCCCGTGGTGGCACGCAGGGCGCCTTCGGCCGTCCCGGCGGTCCCGCGCGTCGCGGTCGCAAGTCCAAGCGTCAGAGGCGCCAGGAGTACGAGGCCATGCAGGCCCCGTCGGTCGGCGGCGTGATGCTGCCGCGCGGCCAGGGCGAGACCGTTCGCCTGTCGCGTGGTGCCTCCCTCACCGACTTCGCGGAGAAGATCAACGCCAACCCGGCGTCGCTCGTCGCCGTGATGATGAACCTCGGCGAGATGGTCACTGCCACGCAGTCCGTCTCCGACGAGACGCTCGAGATGCTGGCCGGCGAGATGAACTACACGGTTCAGATCGTCAGCCCGGAGGAAGAGGACCGCGAGCTCCTCGAGACCTTCGACATCGAGTTCGGCGAGGACGAGGGCGGCGAGGAGTTCCTCATGCCGCGTCCGCCGGTCGTGACCGTCATGGGTCACGTCGACCACGGTAAGACCCGACTGCTCGACGCCATCCGCAAGACGAACGTCGTTGCGGGCGAGGCCGGTGGCATCACGCAGCACATCGGTGCGTACCAGGTCGGTACCGAGGTCAACGGTGAAGAGCGCAAGATCACCTTCATCGACACCCCGGGTCACGAGGCGTTCACCGCCATGCGAGCCCGTGGTGCCAAGTCGACCGACATCGCGATCCTCGTGGTCGCGGCGAACGACGGCGTCATGCCGCAGACGATCGAGGCGCTGAACCACGCCCAGGCGGCCGGCGTGCCGATCGTGGTCGCGGTCAACAAGATCGACGTCGAGGGCGCCGACCCGGTCAAGGTGCGCGGTCAGCTCACCGAGTTCGGTCTGGTCGCCGAGGAGTACGGCGGCGACACGATGTTCGTCGACATCTCCGCCAAGCAGGGTCTGCACATCGACTCCCTGCTGGAGGCCGTCGTCCTCACCGCCGACGCCTCGCTCGACCTGCGCGCCAACCCGGAGCAGGACGCTCAGGGTATTGCGATCGAGTCCCACCTCGACCGCGGCCGCGGTGCCGTCGCCACCGTCCTCGTCCAGCGCGGTACCCTCCGCGTCGGCGACACGATGGTCGTGGGCGACGCCTACGGCCGAGTGCGCGCCATGCTCGACGACAAGGGCAACAACGTCGAGGAAGCGGGTCCGTCGACCCCCGTCCTGGTCCTGGGTCTCACCAACGTCCCCGGCGCCGGCGACAACTTCCTCGTCGTCGACGAGGACCGCACGGCCCGTCAGATCGCCGAGAAGCGTGCTGCGCGTGAGCGCAACGCCAACTTCGCCAAGCGCGTCCGCCGGGTGTCCCTGGAAGACCTCGACTCGGTCCTCAAGGCCGGTCTCGTCCAGGAGCTCAACCTCATCATCAAGGGCGACGCGTCCGGTGCGGTGGAGGCCCTCGAGTCCTCGCTGCTCCAGCTCGACGTCGGCGAAGAGGTCGACATCCGCGTCCTGCACCGCGGTGTGGGTGCGGTCACCGAGTCCGACATCAACCTGGCGATGGGCTCCGACGCCATCGTCATCGGCTACAACGTCCGTGCGGCCGGCCGTGCCGCGCAGATGGCGGAGCGCGAGGGTGTCGACGTCCGCTACTACTCGGTGATCTACCAGGCCATCGAGGAGATCGAGGCGGCCCTGAAGGGTCTCCTCAAGCCGGAGTACGAAGAGGTCGAGCTCGGTACGGCGGAGGTCCGCGAGGTCTTCCGCTCGTCCAAGCTGGGCAACATCGCCGGTGTCCTCATCCGGTCCGGCGAGGTCAAGCGCAACACCAAGGCGCGGCTCCTGCGCGATGGCAAGGTCATCGCCGAGAGCCTCACCATCTCCGGTCTGCGCCGCTTCAAGGACGACGTCACCGAGATCCGCGAAGGCTTCGAGGGCGGTATCAACCTCGGAAACTTCAACGACATCAAGATCGACGACGTCATCGCGACGTACGAGATGCGCGAGAAGCCCCGCGCGTAAGCGCGAGGCGGTTCGCACCGTGTCGTAACACCGGGGCCGGTCGGCGGAATATCCGTCGATCGGCCCCGGCCGTTGCGTGTACGGTTCTGGTGACCCGGCCGCACGGCGGCCGGGTGATCCTGCCGGGCGACGGCCCGGCAGGCCACCGAACCCGCACCGGCGGGACATCCGGAACTGCATGTACGTGGGGACTCTGTCCTTCGATCTGCTCCTCGGCGACGTTCACTCGCTGAAGGAGAAACGCTCCGTCGTCCGGCCAATCGTGGCCGAACTCCACCGCAAGTTCTCCGTGAGCGCGGCTGAAGTGGGCGACCAGGACCTGCACCGCAGGGCCCGACTCGGGGTCGCTCTGGTGAGTGGGGACGCGGGGTTCCTCTCGGACGTACTGGACCGCTGCGAGCGGTTGGTCGCGGCACGTCCGGAAGTGGAGCTGCTGTCCGTACGACGGCGCTTCCACGGTGATGAAGACTGATTGCTTGTCTGCAAGAAAGAAGGAGACGGACCAGTGGCCGACAATGCGCGGGCGAAGAAGCTGGCGGACCTCATCCGGGAGGTGGTGGCCGAGAAGCTGCAGCGCGGTGTCAAGGACCCCCGCCTCGGTACGCACGTGACCATCACGGACACCCGGGTCACCGGCGACCTGCGGGAGGCTTCGGTCTTCTACACGGTCTACGGGGACGACGAGGACCGGGCCAGCGCGGCAGCGGGCCTGGAGAGCGCCAAGGGCGTTCTGCGCTCCGCGGTCGGCCGGGCGGCGGGAACCAAGTTCACGCCCACCCTGACCTTCATCGCGGACGCCCTCCCGGAGAACGCCAAGACGATCGAGGACCTCCTCGAGAAGGCGCGTACCTCCGACGCCCAGGTGCGCGAGGTCTCCTCCGGCGCGAAGTACGCCGGCGATGCCGACCCGTACAAGAAGCCCGAAGAGGACTCCGACGACTCCGACGAGGACGCAGCCGCGGAATGAGCACCGAAGCAGGGAAGACTCCGGACGGCCTTGTCATCGTCGACAAGCCGTCCGGTTTCACGTCGCACGACGTGGTCGCCAAGATGCGGGGGATCGCCAAGACCCGCCGCGTCGGCCACGCCGGCACGCTCGACCCGATGGCGACGGGCGTGCTGGTCCTGGGCATCGAGAAGGCCACCAAGCTCCTCGGCCACCTCGCGCTCACGGAGAAGGAGTACCTCGGCACGATCCGGCTGGGCCAGAACACCCTGACGGACGACGCCGAAGGCGAGCTGACCTCCTCCACGGACGCCACCGGGGTCACCCGGGACGCCGTGGACGCGGGCATCGCCAAGCTGTCCGGCGAGATCATGCAGGTCCCGTCCAAGGTCAGCGCCATCAAGATCAAGGGCGTGCGCTCCTACAAGCGCGCCCGCGACGGCGAGGACTTCGAGATCCCGGCCCGGCCGGTGACCGTCTCGTCGTTCCAGGTGTACGACATGCGCGAGGCGGAGGCCGAGGACGGCACCAAGGTCGTCGACCTCGTCGTCTCCGTCGTCTGCTCCAGCGGTACGTACATCCGCGCCCTCGCCCGCGACCTCGGCGCGGACCTCGGCGTGGGCGGACACCTGACGGCGCTGCGGCGCACCCGGGTGGGCCCGTACAAGATCGACCGGGCGCGGACGCTGGACCAGCTCCAGGAGGAGCTGACCGTCATGCCGATCGGCGAGGCGGCCGCGGCCGCATTCCCGCGGTGGGACCTGGACGCCCGGCGGGCCTCGCTGCTCGCCAACGGCGTGCGGATCGAGATGCCGGAGGTGTACGGGGACGGGCGTACGGTTGCGGTCTACGGGCCGGAGGGCCGGCTGCTCGGGCTCGTGGAGAGCAAGGGCGGTAAGGCGAAGTCCCTCGCGGTCTTCGCCTGACGGCACGTGGCCGGGCCGGGCGGGGCTTATCCGGGCCGGGCCGAGTTGTTCGAGCCGGGTCGAGTTGATCCGATCTGCGGAGCGTCGGTGTCCCGTTGGGGGCGGCGGCGCTCCGTTCGGCTGTGGCCGCGCTCTGTAGGAGCCGGCTGATGTTGACGTGGAGCGGTGAGCGCACATCGCTTGCTGCTCACCGCTCCACGACCCCCCTCGGGTAGGTCTCTATCCATCCGGGCCCCTGTATTCACCCGTCCGAGCAGGCGCTCGGAGTGAATGGAGGGAGCGTAAGGGGGCGCGTTCGCCTCGCGTGCTGTTCGCGCTGATCTTCACCTGCCTACCGTCGTGCGTACGCGGCGTTGCGGGGGTGGTGCGGCCATGACGGAAGTTGCGGACGGGGCGGGCGGGGTCACCGGTGCCGGGGTGGGGCGGGGGCCGGGGGCCGGAGCTCGTCAGGATCTGCGACTCCGCCGGGCTGACGCGCGGCAGCGGGTTCGTCGCCGACGGCCGGGGGACGCTGGTCACCAGCCATGAGGCCGTCGACGGCCTGACCCGGGTGGTGCTCCACGGGCCGGGGCCGGCGGGGCGCGTGTGGGTGGCGCGCCCGCAGGACGTGACCGCGCTGCCGGAACTCGCGCTGGCGCTCGTACGGACCGACGGGCCGGCTCGGGGTGCGGCCGCTGCCGGTGGCGGCGCGCGGGGTGGTCGGGCCGGGGACGTACATACGGCTGCTCGCGCGGGGATGGCGGCAGGCGCGGGTGCTGGGGGGTGTGGAGGTTCTCCTACCTGGCGGCGGACGGGCGGCGGTACGTGCTGTCGGGGGGCCGTCGGGAGTGGTGGGAGCGGTGGGACCGGCGGCCCGGGCGCTGGACGCCGCCGCCCGCGTTGTCGCGGCTGCTGCGCCCTCTTCCGCTTCCGCGGCCCGCCCTGCGTTCCGGCCTCCGTGGCTCCTGTGGCTGCTCCTGTGGCTGCCCCCCTGCGGGCGGGGTGGCTCCCGTACCCTCTGCCGCTTTCGGTGAGGGAGCCGAACGGGCTTCCGCCGAGGGGCTGTTGGCGGACCCCGAGGCGGGTCGGGTGCCCGTGCAGCGGGGGGATGCCCAACCGGCGGGCCCGCAGGGCTCCGCAGGGCTCCGCAGGGCCTGGCCGGGCAGGCGCCGCCCGGACGGGCGGGGGAGCCGCCGGTACCGAGTCTGCGTCCGCCTCCGCGCTCGACCGCGGTGCCGCTCGTGGTGCGGGGTGCCGGCGACCGGAACCCCGGTGCGCGCCGGGACGCCGCCGCCATCCCGGACGGCAGCTGCTGCGGGCTCCGGGCGGGCCGGCCGTGTTCGAGCGGCGGACGGTCGAGCCGGCCCGCAACGACCCGGCCTTCGGGGCGCTCGTGGCCAGCTGGCTGGCACGGGCGGAAGCGGAGGCGGCCGCCCTGCTGGGGCCGGGCGCGCGGCGGACGGTGAAGACGCTCGGCAGGGCCGCCGCGGATGTGACGTGACGACCTGACACAGGAGGTCTCCGACTCCGATGCCGATGCGGGGCACCGGCCACCGGCATGGCAGTCTTAGACCTGCAATCGGCAATCGGTACAGGGTCCACACGGGTTCGGGCGAGGAGCGGTCACAGTGCAGCGCTGGCGTGGCTTGGAGGACATCCCCCAGGACTGGGGACGCAGCGTCGTCACCATCGGCTCCTACGACGGTGTGCACCGCGGTCATCAGCTCATCATCGGACGGGCGGTGGCCGAAGCGCGCGCGCTCGGCGTCCCGTCCGTCGTCGTCACCTTCAGCCCGCACCCCAGCGAGGTCGTCCGCCCCGGCAGCCACCCGCCGATCCTGGCCCCGTACGACCGGCGCGCCGAACTGATGGCGGGGCTGGGCGTGGACGCGCTGCTGATCCTGCCGTTCACGGCGGAGTTCTCGCAGCTGTCCCCGGCCGACTTCATCGTGAAGGTGCTCGTCGACAAGCTGCACGCGCGCGCCGTCATCGAGGGCCCGAACTTCCGCTTCGGCCACCGGGCCGCGGGGAACGTCGACTTCCTGCGCGAGCTGGGCGCCACGTACGACTACGAGGTCGAGGTCGTGGACCTGGTCGAGCGCGGCGAGGCGGGCGGCGGAGTGCCGTTCTCCTCCACGCTGGCGCGCAGGCTCGTCGCCGAGGGTGACATGGACGGCGCGGCCGAGATCCTGGGCCGCCCGCACCGGGTCGAGGGCGTCGTGGTGCGCGGTGCGCAGCGCGGACGCGAGCTGGGCTACCCGACGGCCAACGTCGAGACGCAGCCGCACACCGCGATCCCGGCGGACGGGGTGTACGCGGGCTGGCTGACCGCGGACGGAGAGCGGATGCCCGCGGCGATCTCGGTCGGTACGAACGTGCAGTTCGACGCCACCGAGCGGACCGTGGAGGCGTACGCCATCGACCGCGTCGGACTGGACCTGTACGGCATGCACGTGGCCGTCGACTTCCTCGCCTACGTGCGCGGGATGGCGAAGTTCGAGTCGCTCGACGGGCTGCTGGAGGCGATCGCGGACGACGTGAAGCGGGCGCGGGTGCTGACCGAGGCGTACGACACGGAGCGCTGACGCACCGCCCGCCGCGCCGGAAGGAACGGCGCCGGAAGGAAAAGCGCCGGAACGGCGGAAGGGTCCGTACCACCCCGGGGTGGTACGGACCCTTCCCGCTGCCGGGCGCGACCCGGTGCCCGTGCGCCGGGCGGGCACCGGGTCGCGTCCCCCTCAGCCGAGGCGCGGGTCGCGCGGGGGCTGGGAGGGCTGCGGCTGCTGCTGCGGGGCCGGCTGCTGCTGCCAGGGCTGGCCGGGCTGGGGGTAGGGCTGTCCGTAGGGCTGCGGGGGCTGCTGGTACGGGGACTGGCCCTGGGGCGGCCCGTACGGGGACTGCTGGGCCGGACCCTGGGGCTGCGGGTGGGGCTGGTGGGGCTGCTGGGGGGCGCCCCAGTGGTTCTGCGCGGCCTGCTGCTGCGCCCGGGAGAAGTCCTCGGCCACCAGGGCGGAGAGGTGGAAGTACGCCTCGCGGGTCTTGGGCCGCAGCATGTCGAGGTCGACCTCGGCGCCGGCCGCGAGGTGCTCGTCGAAGGGCACCACGACGACACCGCGGCAGCGGGTCTCGAAGTGCTGCACGATGTCCTCGACCTTGATCATCTTGCTGGTCTCGCGGACCCCGGAGATGACGGTGAGGGACCGCGAGACCAGGTCGGCGTAGCCGTGGGCCGAGAGCCAGTCGAGGGTGGTGCTGGCGCTGCTGGCGCCGTCCACGGACGGGGTCGAGATGATGATCAGCTGGTCGGCCAGGTCCAGGACGCCGCGCATGGCGGAGTAGAGGAGCCCGGTGCCCGAGTCCGTGAGGATGATCGGGTACTGGCGGCCGAGCGTCTCTATGACGCGGCGGTAGTCCTCGTCGTTGAAGGTCGTCGAGACGGCCGGGTCCACGTCGTTGGCGATGATCTCCAGCCCGGAGGGCGCCTGCGAGGTGAACCGGCGGATGTCCATGTACGAGTTCAGGTACGGGATCGCCTGGACCAGGTCCCGGATCGTCGCGCCGGTCTCGCGGCGGACGCGGCGGCCGAGGGTGCCGGCGTCGGGGTTCGCGTCGATCGCCAGGATCTTGTCCTGGCGCTCGGTGGCGAGGGTGGCGCCGAGGGCGGTGGTGGTCGTGGTCTTGCCGACGCCGCCCTTGAGGCTGATGACGGCGATGCGGTAGCAGGACATGACCGGGGTGCGGATCAGCTCCAGCTTGCGCTGGCGCTCCGCTTCGGCCGCCTTGCCGCCGAAGCGGAACCGGCTTCCGCCACCGCCACCGCCACCGCCACTGTTGTTCCTGGGCTTCTGCTTGTTGCGCAGCAGACGGTCGGAGGACAGCTCGACGGCGGCCGTGTAGCCGAGCGGCGCCCCGCCGGCGGCCTGTCCGCCGGAGTAGCGGGGGTCGTGCTGGGGCTGCGGCTGCCGGTCGGCAGACCACTGGCCGGCGGAACGGGGGTCCTGCTGAGGGGCCGGGGCCTGGGGCTGGGCCTGGGCCTGCGGGGGGTACGGGTACGCGTCCTGCGCCGCGAACGTGGGCGGCAGCGACGGCAGCTCTGCATCCGGTCCCCCGAAGGAGTGCTCGGGCCCGGGCTGCGGGCCGGGCTGCGGGACCTCCGGCGGGCCGGCCGGTCCCGCGGCCCCCGCGGCGGGGGTTCCCCCGAACGGGGTCTCCCCGGGCACGGGCACCGGCGCCGGGGCGGCGTCGCGGTACGGGCCGGGCACGGGGGCGTCGGCGGGAGCCGGCGTCCCGTACGCGGGGACGGCGTCGGCGGGGGCTGCCGGGGCGGAGTCCCGGTAGGGATCGGGCGCGGGGGCCCCGGCGGCGGGCGCCGCACCGGGAGCCGGGTACGGGGCGGGCGGCTCGACCGGCACCGGGTACGCCGCCGGAGGCGTCGGAGCCGGGTACGTCACCGGCGGCTGGACCGGGGCCGGGGCGTCTGCCCGGTAGGGGCCGGGCGCGGGGGCCCCGGCTCCCGCGGCGTCGGCCGGGGCCGCGTCCCGGGGCGGCGTGTCCCGGGGTGCCGCGTCCGGGTACGGCCCGCCCTCGGACGGGACTTCGCGGTACGGCGCGGGCGGCAGCGGGGCGTCCCCGTAGGGCGCGTCCTGGACCGGCGCGTCCTCGCGGGACGCTGCCGAGACCGGCGGAACCGGCGCCCGGTGCGGGTCGGGCGCGGGTGCCCCGACCGGCGCCGGAGCCTCCGGCGCGTGACCGGCGGCCGGGGCGCCGTACGGGCCGGACGCCGGGGAAGCGGCCGCGAGCGGCGCGGGGGCCCCGTACGGGCCGGGCAGTTCGGGCGCCGCGTTCCGGGGCGCGAGCGGCGCCGGAGCCTCGACCGGGGCGGGCGCGGGCGCCTCGTCCACAAGCGGCGCCGGAGCCGGCACCTCGGGCGCGGGCGCCGGCGCCCGGTAGCCGTCCTGCGGCTCGACCGCGGCGGGAGCCTCGGGAACCGGTACGGCGGCGGGCACCTGCACCGGCCCCGCCACCGGCGCGAGCGGCGCCGGAGCCTCGACCGGGGCGGGCGCGGGCGCCTCGTCCACAAGCGGCGCCGGAGCCGGCACCTCGGGCGCGGGCGCCGGCGC